>JBKPBA010000544.1:0-3431 GCA_046726675.1 Chloroflexota bacterium | reverse complement strand
CCCCAGGCCAGCCCATAGCACCAGCAACCGCATAAGAGGTACTGGCAAGCAATATCGGAATGGCCACCAGGCCTGACCCAATGAGGCCAATCGCAAAGAGGTAGCGGGCAAGGGGCCCGGCAAGGGGTTCCAGGGAGCGCGCCGCCTCTGCCGCTGTGTTGATGTTCTGGTGGTGCATGAATAGCGTCGAAGCAGTGCAGATGATGATGAAGTACGCCACCACCTGGCCGGCGATGGAGCCACTCCCCACATCAATCATCGCAGTGTGCACTTGCTGCTTGAGGGAGCCATCACGCTTCTCTTCGATTTCGGCTTTGGCCTGCCAGAACATGGAGTAAGGAGAAATGGTCGCCCCCAGGATGGCTACCGCACTGCTGATGCCGATAAAATCGAATCCGATATGTGGCACAAAGGTACGCATCAGCACCGCTTCCCAATTTGCATGCGAGAAGAAAGAAACCAGGATGTAGGCGACAAACACGAAGCTCATTGTGAGAAAGATTTTTTTAAAGGACTCGAAATTGCGATAGACCGTCAGGTACCAAAGCGCTACCGCAACTGGTATCACAAACCAGAGCCAGGAGAGACCTGTGATCAGCTCGAAGCCACTGCCAATGGCTGCTAAGTCAGCAGCGATGAGCGCAATATTGCTGATGACGAGCAAGAGCGAGGCCATGACCGCTACGGGTCGGCCGTAATGCTCACGCAAAAGCTGCGACAAATCCTTTTTACTGATGCGACCGATCTTGGCACAGGCGAACTGCACCGCCTGATAGAGTGGGGTGGTCAGCAACATCAACCACAAATGTCCATAACCCGCGTTGGCTCCATCCACTGCATAAACGGTGACCGCTGATGGATCATTGCCTGAGGTTCCCGAGAGTAATCCCGGACCTATCACCCGCAACAGTATACTATGCGAGCAAGTCGTGTAGATCCCACGCTCCTTCTCCCGTATCCCTTCAGTCGTGGGTACCTGCTGTTCCACCTGGTCGAGCAGATCCTCCTGCGATCGCTCGCTTTCATGTGGCAGCGTTTGAGGCCCTGCTGCCGTAAGCGCCTCCAGTTCTGGCTCACCGACATCAACTGTAACCTTCCCAGGGGACTGCTCGCCTGAACGCGCCGGATCCACTGCTGTAATACGGTCAGCAGGCACTTCGAGCTTCTTCCGAAAGAGGATTCCCTTGGAGACCTCGATCGCCTCCATGTCGCCTTTCTGATTCTTCTCAACCCCCTTGACCTTGGGGGGACTGACATCCTGCTCACCCAGGTCCCCCTTGGTGGTATCAACCTCCATCCCAGGAACAATCTCGTTATCGTTGTTCCTGCGATCCTCCGCAGCCATAACTCCTCGCTCTCTAGATATACTTTCCTGTTACACATTGTGCCCGCCCGTCTTTATACACGACAACGATGAACCTGGTTTCATCGCTGTAATGGATGCTCTTAGTTCTCCAAAAGAGCCAAAACGTTCACGAGTGCTTCTTTTTTCAATACTTTACTTTCTACACGTCCAGTCAATAGCGTATGATACAGTGTTGAGAAGCGTAAGGGCTGCTTCTCTGGCTCTTTGAGTAGTTCTAATCCGGCGTTCAACTGCCACTTTTCTTTTAACCGAAAAATCACATATTGTTAATGAAGGTAAAATATACTTAGAGGAATCTAAGATGTACAGACTAATAAGGAGCAGATATATGCAAGTTATCCGCTGGCAAGAAGCAATGATGCCTCAAGAGCAAGAATTACGCAGACGTATGCAACAGCAAGGCTTATCTCCTTATTCCTGGTCGAATGGCCCTGGTGATACCTATGCCGTACATAGCCATAGTTATGAAAAAGTATTATATTGTGTTCGTGGCTCTATCCGTTTTGTACTTCCAGATCAACCCGAAAACTCCAGAAATGTCGATTTAACACCGGGTGATTGCATGATACTGCCAGCCCGAGTACGTCACAGCGCCTACGTTGGTCCACAAGGTGTAACCTGCCTTGAAGCTACCCGTTGATATGTGTGGATCATCAAGGTTCAGGTGATTGTAGGGGCGCAATGCATTGCGCCCCTACAATCCTGCAAAACTCCACCTCTAATTTCCCGTCAGTCCGTATGATATACTATGGCAGGTTTGTTGAGCCCGCTTAAATGCTGATTCTATATGCGAAAAGGAGTGTGTGACACATGGGACGACTTGAAGGACGTGTTGCTTTTATCACTGGAGCAGGTAGAGGCATTGGAGCAGCGACAGCCTTACGTATGGCTGAAGAGGGTGCCCGTGTCGCCCTCGCCGATATCGACAGTGAGGGGTGTCAACAGGTAGCCCACGAGATTAACCTTCTGGGATCGGAGGGTCTGGTGCTTCACTGTAATGTTATGGATAGCTCCATGGTACAGGATGCTGTGGATAGGAATGCAAGCCATTTCGGTCAACTGGATATTTTGGTCAACAACGCGGGGGTATTACGTGACAGCCTGCTCTTCAAGATGTCTGAAGATGACTGGGATACTGTTTTAAACGTACATTTGAAGGGTGCATTCCTCTGTAGCCGCGCCGCTCAAAAATATATGGTACACCAGAAGTATGGACGTATAGTCTCACTCTCCTCGGCCTCAGCACTGGGCAATCGCGGACAAGCAAACTACTCCTCGGCAAAGGCAGGTTTACAGGGTTTTACACGCACGCTTGCCATTGAACTTGGACCGTTTGGCATTACAGTCAACGCCGTAGCTCCTGGTTTTATCGATACTGAAATGACACGATCCACTGCACGTCGCCAGGGACATGATCCCGACGAAGTAATAGCCCATGCAGCTAAAACAATACAAGTGCGCCGTGTTGGGCAGCCGCGTGACGTGGCAAATGTGATCTGTTTTCTCTCTTCTGAGGAAGCGGCGTTTGTCAGTGGCCAGATCATTTATGTTGCCGGTGGGCCGAGAGGGTAATATCTCTCCGCATTGCGTAAGGATGCATTTGCGCCCTACACACGTTTTGTGCGTGCCGTACCGGAAAAAACTTTGATCCAATCAAGAAACAAGAACAGGTTGACTCTCAATGCTCGAATTTGAGATTCTCGCACATGGCCTCTATCGGCCAGACCAGCTTGATATCAGCTATAATCCTTCCCTGCACATGCCTACAACTCCAACCATTCAAGCATGGATGAACACCCTTTGGGAACAGAAGTTAGCGCTTGCACGCGCACAAAAAATCCCGCTCTTCGATGCCCCTCTGTTTCGCTTCATAGAAGCCGAAGCAAAACCTGATGGAACACTTCACCTCGTACTTGGAGATACAGGGTACAAAGAATATGTGACTACACGTGTCCCAGAGTTCGCACAAGGGCGAAAACGCGAAGAACTGGGCAACGCCCTCTCAGTTTGTTCAGTAGTTGAGACCAACGATGGCTATATTTTACTTGACAAGCGGCAGGGTGTA
>JBKPBA010000543.1:0-3650 GCA_046726675.1 Chloroflexota bacterium | reverse complement strand
CAAGTGGAGCGATGGCAGGGTGCTGTTTGAACAGATCTAGCAAATCGTATGCTCGCGCTTTTTTCTCTGCAAGAGACGCGATCTGTACCACGACACCAATTGAAAGTGTATCGCGATTAGTGTAAAGGAATCCGCCGCCCTTGACATCTCCTGAAGCATAGCCTACGTATTCATTAGTCATACCCTCATCGCCATTGAGGTTGAATCGCTCCTCGATAGTATGTGCATCAAGACGCAACACCTCTTTGACACCCAACGTCATCTCATCGGCTCGAAACTCGTGCTGCAGTCCCGCTTTCTTTGCCAGGAATGAATTCGCACCATCAGCAGCAATCACGATAGAAGCATACAGATCACCCTCTTCGCGACGACAACGCACCCCGATAACCTGTTTGTCCTTATAAAGCAGATCATCAACAACGGTAGAAGTAATCAGCAGCACTCCTGCTTCCTCTGCTTTGCCAGCCAGCCAGCGATCAAACTTTGGACGTAAAATAGTGAAACCATTGTATGGCGGTTTGCTGAAACGATGTGTTCGAAAATCCAGGGAGGTCGCTGCTTCTTTTCCAAGGAACGTGACGACACGACGTGTCAAATAGCGCTCTACCGGGGCTTCTTCCCAATAATCGGGCAGCAGATCCGCCAGCAGGTCTGGAGCGTAAAGAGCAGCCCCTGAGACATTCTTTGCCCCTGGATACTCGCCACGTTCAATCAAGGCTACCTGTAACCCTGCTCGAGCCATTGCCAGGGCAGCGCTACTACCTGCTGGCCCCGCGCCGACAACAATAGCATCAAATAGTTGCATACGTTCCTTTCAGCCAGTTGACCGCGTAGCGATAGACGCGCAGCGTCGTGACTGGCTGCCTTTCAAATACTCGCATTCGTTCCTTTCAGTTCCTCAAGCATCTTTGCCGCGATTGGCAGTACCTGGTTGGCATCGCCCAGCAGACCCAGGTCGGCTAATGCGAAGATAGGCGCACTGCGGTCGGGATTAATAGCAACCACCGTTTGAGATTCGGTCATGCCACTGGTGTGCTGCGCCGCGCCAGAGATGCCGCAGGCGATATAGAGCTTTGGACGTACAATTTTGCCTGTTGCGCCGATTTGCCTGGCATGTTCAACCCAACCGAGATCAGTTGCCACACGCGTTGCGCCAACTGCAGCATCCAGGAGACGAGCAAAAGAAGCGATATTGGAAAATCCTTCTTGCCCAACGCCTCGACCTCCTGCAATGATACGTTCTGCGGCATCTAGCTCAATCTCCTCAGGCGACGGGGCCTGCACTGCTAAATGTCTAACGCGCTTCTGCCCACTCCCCTGCCGAATCTCGGGTATCAGTCGTGTCGTCCTGAGCCCATTCGTTGCACTCAGTGTAAACTCTGCGAAGGATCTCTGCTCATTCACAGGCATACCTCTTACGCCAGGGACAAGAGTCGCCAATGCGGTACGACCATTTAAAGCAGTGCGTGTCTGGACATACGCTCGTCCCTCATAGATCGAACGTAAGGCGAAGAGGCCATCGTCGTGTAAATCGAGACTCAGGCAATTTGGAACGAATGGAAGATGAAGTTGTGAAGCAAGCCTGGGTGACCAATCGCGTCCATCAGGCGTGGCACTTGTCGCTACTAACACAGGCATCTGTTGTTGAATAAACCAGGCCAGCGCACTAACATACCCTTCTGTTGAGTAGCGAACCAGTTGCGGATGCTCCAGGATGTACAGTTGATGTATTCCCAACTTCGCTAATAGACCAACATCAGGTAATTCAGCTTGTTGAGAGTAAAGAAGAACTGCACATACCACTGTAGGTGTTGGCTGGCGGCCAGCGATATCTACCAGTTCGCTCAACAATTCCCCACTCTGTTCATGAAGAGTGGCATCACTATGCTCAAGCACGGCCCAGATTTCGCTCATGGAATTTCCCTCACTACAAAGTGGTGGAACCTCGCTCGCATTATATGGTCTCGGTTGTAATCATATCACAGATAGATAGAATACCCCAGTTTGCGATTCAGCTTCTTCTGATGTATAGTGCCAATATATCTATAGCGAAGACACGGTCATCTAACCCTCCCGGAAGGAGAAAAGACGATGTCACACGAACTGATCACGTTGGAATACAAAGGTGATTTTGCCACCATCACCATGAACTACCCCCAGCGCCGCAACGCCCTCTCGCTCAAACACATGCTTGAACTTACCTCAGCTTTTCGTGAGGTCGGTGAGAGCAATGCGCTCGGTGTAATTTTAGCCGCGAACGGTCCTGCTTTTTCCGCCGGCCACGACTTTGCTGATGTAGTAGACCGGGACCTTGTCGCAGTGCGCAAATTACTGAGGGTCTGTACAACATTAATGGATACAATCCAGGAGATCCCACAACCCGTACTTGCGCGGGTGCATGCTCTTGCTACAGCGGCAGGATGCCAGTTGGTCGCAACGTGCGATCTGGCAGTCGCCTCCACAGAAGCAGGTTTTGCTACTCCTGGTGGAAAGGGAGGCTGGATTTGCACAACGCCAATGGTAGCTGTGGCTCGCAACATTGGACGCAAACGAGCCCTTGAAATGCTCCTCACTGGCGACACAATCGACGCACAGACGGCAGCAGATTGGGGACTGGTGAACAGGGTAGTCCCTCCCGAACAGCTTGTGGAAGAGTCACTACGCCTGCTTGAAGCAGCAACGCGAGGCAGCTACATTTCAAAAGGCATCGGCAAGCAAGCGTACTATGCGCAGATAGATCTTCCTCAACCGCTAGCCTACGACTATGCCATAGAAGTTATGGCATCTACATCCCAGATTGACGATGCTCAAGAGGGCATGCACGCTTTCTTAGAGAAGCGCAGAGCTAATTTTAAGCGACCATAAAGGTGATGGATGATAAAGCAAAGATGTGCGTGGGCAAATTCCAGTCAGCTCTATCTCGATTATCATGACTCAGAATGGGGCGTGCCTGCTCATGACGATAAGAAGCTCCTTGAATTTCTTATCCTCGAAGGGGCACAGGCTGGATTGAGCTGGTCAACCATACTTAACAAAAGACAGGGATACTTGCAAGCATTTGATAACTTTGAAGCGACCAAAGTTGCCAACTATAGCGACACCAAAGTCCAGGAGTTACTTGCGAACCCGGAAATAGTACGAAACAGGCTGAAAATCCAGGCAGCAATTCAAAACGCCCGATCTTTCCTGAAGGTACAGGATCAATTTGGGAGTTTCGACGCTTATATCTGGCAGTTTGTTGATGGAAAACCTATACAGAATAGCTGGAGAACCTTGCAAGAAATCCCCGCAACCACAAAAGAATCAGATGCAATGAGCAAAGAGTTGAAGAAGCTGGGTTTTACTTTTGTTGGTTCTACAATCTGCTACGCCTTCATGCAAGCAGTCGGAATGGTAAACGACCATACCATTGATTGTTTCCGCTGGCAAGAAGTAAGAGAACTTGCTTTGAGCGATGAAGTTCCTACCCAATACGATGTGCAGCCAGGTCCTCAAGATAAGTAAGCAACGCTGTGTGGTCAAAATCACCTCGCCCTCGTGTCACCAGGGAAGCAAACATTTGATCCACCAGAGCAGTAACTGGCAACGACACACCATACATACGACCCATTTCTAAAATAATGCCGAGATCCTTATGATGCGTCTTGATT
>JBKPBA010000542.1:0-5165 GCA_046726675.1 Chloroflexota bacterium | reverse complement strand
ACCTTGTACTGGTTCCGGGGTTTGTTTTTGCCTCACCCCATCCCTCTCCACTTGTGGAGAGGGCGTCATATAACCTTGTACTGATTCCGGGATATGTTTTTGAGGAGTAATTGTGGCATTAGTTACTGCAACATCTTGCTCTAGAGCGGATGGATCGGGCGCCTCTTCAGTAATCACAACTTGATCAATTTGACTCACATGTGCGTCAACAGTCGCAAAAGAAGATACGGACTGAGCGTTAAAAGATACTGGAGAAGCAAGTGGATTGGTAATTTTTGAGCGCTCTACTGGTATGGAAGTATGCGGTTCTGCTTGCGGAGAGGACTTGTTCGTTGAGGTATTTTGATTAGAAATTATTTCAGGTTCGATAGCGCTGCTGCCGTTTACGTTTGACCGATCGCGAATTGAATGCTTAGGAGACACTCGATTGGGTCGGACATCGTTTACAGTAGCTTTGATTTCGCCTCGCGCCTCTTGAAGGTGTTGCTGTAATAGCATAGTTGGAGCAACTAGCTGTTCCCATGTTGGTTCAGGACGTCTCGTGACATTCGAATTGGCCCATGAATTTACAGGTCGAGGATTACCGAAACCATTGGAGCTACCTGTCAGATGTCCCTTTAATCCCTCCACAATAGAGGTAGAGGAGGTGCTAATGAGCATTCGTATATCAGCCATGCGTTTACGGCCTTGCTCACCAAAGAATGTACGATTTCTCTGGAGGAAGTAAATGAGCAAACGCTCAACCTGGCGCTGGAAGTCAGGTGACATTAAATCTATACGCCCCCAGGCATGGAAGTCGATAGAACCAAGATACTGCCAGACTTCCTGGCGCTTTGTGCGATCTACTGGACGCATACGTAAGGAATCGATGCGGTAATCATAAAAACGCGGATAGCAGAAATTGGAGATCAACGTTTCAGCCAGTTCTGCTTTCAAACGCGCAAGTTCAGCGGGTGGAAGTTGACTTACGAGAATACCCACACCAATACCTCTTTCATAATAGTCATACAAGGCAAATAAATAGCATCAAGGACCAATTGTAATCGCATCCAATTGTAGCGCATTTGTCCCTTCAATGGGGGTCACCACGCGTGGTGCTGCAACAATATGTAATGGAAGCCACTCAGAAACAGAGCTTATTGTACTGAATGAAGCGGCGAAAGGCAAGAGAGTGATTGCTACATGGGCTAGCCCTTTTGGCATATTGCCTATCCATAGAGTGTCGCTGCTAGTACGAAAGACAGTTCCTGGCTTCCATGAACTTGTTGGACACCATGCAAGTGCAGGAAAGTCAATACTCGAGTATAGCTGCTTCCCATTTTTATCTATCAATAATACCAGCACTCTCAAGGGCGGAGGGCTAGAAGTATTTACTCTCCAATACGTGGTAACTTGAAAAAAAGGCGTTATGATGTTAAACGAACTTGGAGGCGTAATACTATACCCAATCAGGCTTAAAGCAGCGTTCGAGTTAGCATTGATATAGAAGTCAAATTGTAGAGGTTGAGTTACAGCTTGTTGGGAAACGCGCACGAACGAGCAAAAATCATCTGGGAGATCTGGCACTACCTGGTTACCCTCTTGAACGGGCGAAAATGGTGATAAGCCAGGAGCAGGTAATCCCTTCTTGAGCAGAAGATATCCATCCTGTGCAGCAATGACACCATAGTTACCACTTAACAAGACCTTTTTTACTTCGGTTGTGTATTGATTAAACAGGTACGGATAGGTGAAGCTTGTAATATCCAGGAAGATATAATCGGCACGGTCATCTTGATAAGGAAAGAGATAGATCGAATTGCGCTCACTGAGATGCGGAACGAGGCTCGATTGTGCGGAAACCGAAGCCGACGCCGGGATCATATCTACGAAGCGCTGTGCCAATCTAACATGAGCCGTGACTTGCGGCCAGGTAAATCCTCTTGAGAATGGAAGCGAGCCGTATGGGTAATCCTCTCGCACTACATTAAAGAGCACAAAGCCAATCAGTATGACAAGTGAGACCGGGCGCAACCAGTGTCCAAGACCGCGAGTTGAGGCAACAGACTGTTCACCTGGCTGCTTTTGCTGACGTTCATTGCGTTCGCGTATGCGGTCAACAAACCACTGGAGTGACCATAAGATAACGGCAATGGCCTCGATGGTCGCAAAGATCAATATGGGTACAATCTCCGCATTGTACTGAAAGACGCCGAGATATTGATTTAGATCGGAACTAAACAAATTAATTGCTATCGAAGGAATGGCAAGCACCAATATCCAGGGAGCAAGTAGCGGCAAGTAACCCACTGGAGATAGTAAAATACGCAAGTACAGAAGATGGTTATGTTCTAAGACATGTTGATAGATCATACTTCTTGGATGTAGTAAGATATTGCGCACAATTTCAACTGGTCCATTGCCGAGGTAGGCATAGCGAGAAGCTAGCAATGGATGCCCTGTAGGGCTGAAATGACGATATGCCAGAAAGGTCAATCCTACCCAGCCTATTGCCAGTAATACTAATCCCAATCCTGTGCGCCAACGTTGTTGAAAGATGATAGACCATAGGCCAAAAAAGGCAATCACCAGCGGTATCTCTTCTTTACATGCCATTGAAAGAATAGCAAAGACAAAGAGCCAAACGGTTCGCCTTGTATACATGAAATACAACGTGAAGAGCAGCAAGGAGGCAGTAAAAGTGACGGCATGAAATTCAAAGATTGTCGCTTGCTGCTGCGCAGGGTAAAGTAAATAGACCAGGGCAATCGCAACAGCGGCCAACTCATTTCGTAGACGCAGGCGTGCCAGCCAGAAGGCAGGAAAAGCGCCGCTCGCGACTATCAGCGTTTGAAGCACGAGCAGTGTTTTTGGACTTGACCAGATGAAATAGAGAAGCGAAACAGGAAAGAGTATTGGCTCAAAGTGAATGGCAAAACGCGAGAAGCCTGCGGCGCTATAGCAGTTCGTATCAGTGACCACATTGCAAATTGTTTGATGCAATATTTGCCCATGTATGATGCTCCAGACTGCCTGGTCCATATTACCCATGTCTTCGGCAGCAGTTAAAAAGGCATCTTGTCGACTAATAGCAAAAGCGATAAAAAAGCCCGAGAAGAGTAGGACCATCAGGCCGACAAGTCCCGTGGCTACCCAAAATAATGGTGTGCGTGGCAATGGGTCGGGTGCTGGATAAAAACAGAGACGGCTTCGCAGTACTACCAGACGTTTTTGCCAGGTTACTTTACTCACCCGTCACACCTCCTTCAACTGATTTACTTGTAGATATTTCTGTTGATAGTATTTCTAATCCTGGTTTTTCATTGTTTGCATCTTCTGTAGGTAACGGACGAACCTGTGCATCTTGTTGGATATTGAGTACCTGTTTCCCACCGCTCAGGTAGGCTATACTTACACAAACTGCCTCGGCCAACGTAGAGACAAGACGAGAAAGTAGCGCCATAATCGATGCCAGTCCGGCAGGTAAAGGTAACGCGAGAGCAAAGAGTGCCACAATTGCTGCTTCGCGGATTCCTAGACCACTTGGTGTAATGAAACTCACAAAACCTATGTCCCAGGCAATCGCGTAGATACCAATGCATATAGGCCAGGCTACAAGTGGAGCGGCAGGCCAGAGCGCTAGCAATAGAACATAAAAAGCTGTTCCAGCAACAATCCAACTCGCGCACCATGCCAGGGTGATAAACAAAATATCGCTATAACGCAAAGTGAGCTGTATAGGTTCACGTTTCATTCGAAGCAATGCCCAATTGAGCACACCATTAAGAAATCGGGGATGTAAACCTGTAAACAGTGCGATGATGCTTGCGACGCCGAGAATATCCACCAGCGACCCGCGCAGCAATGAACCAACTTTGCCGAAGTCTTGCCAGAACAGAAGGCTAATTGAGAAGACGAGTAACCCTGCAGCAAGCTTTGTTATCAACTCAATCGCCATGCTTGCGAAAGCAACGGGGCGCGAGACGCCATACTTTCCTACCCAAAGAATGCGGGTTAAAACGTGCCAGACATTTCCTGGTATATAACGCACAAATTCCGAAGTCAGGTAAATACGCAGGCACAGACGCAAACCGAGGCGCGAACCAAGACGTGCCAGAACTGATCGCCAAATCAAGCCGTATGACAGTTCCTGGAGCATGAAGCCAAGAAAGGCCAGAGCCAGTAGCCAGGGATTCCATTGGAAGGTATACGCGGTCAAATCAGCCCAGTTCTTTTTAACCTGGTATAGGAATAGGGCCAGTATAATAACAGGCAAACCAATTTGCAGAACGCGTTTGCCGAATTTTTTAACGCCGGTCCTATGCATTAGTCAAGTTCCTGCCTGATACTATACTCTTCATCAGTTCGGAAGGCATAGTGGCGAATCATCTCACTTTGCAGGCCCGTCAGAATAAAGTTCACTCCAAAGATCATCAAGAGGATACCTACAAAGAGGAGTGGATGGTTGCGAATCGGGTCATGTGTAAAAACGTAACTGCGAACGACAACGAACATATCCACCAGTAGGCCCAGGAGAAAAGTCCAGAAACCCAGGGGCGCAAAGAAGCGCAAAGGGGTACGCAAAAAAGTCGTAAGAAACAGCACATTCATCAAGTCTATGAGTCCCCGTGCAAAGCGCTTTGCGCCAAATTTAGATACACCATATATACGTGGGTAATGATGCACCTTGATCTCAGTAACACTGAATCCGCGCCACTGTGCCATGACTGGTATAAAACGATGGAACTCACCGTAGAGTTTCAAATGACTATCCTCGATTACTTCCCGCCGGTAAGCCTTAAATCCGTTATTGATGTCATGTAGGTGAACACCTGTCATCTTACTTACCATGCCATTAAAGACACGTGAGGGAAATGTTTTTGTAATGGGATCGAGACGCGGGAATTTCCAACCAGAAACCAGGTCGTACCCTTCCTTGAGTTTCTCGAGAAAATTGGGGATCTCTTCAGGATCATCCTGCAAGTCACCATCCATCGTGAAAATGATTTCACCCAGGCAGCGACTAAAACCGGCCACCAGTGCTGGAGTCTTGCCGAAGTTACGGCGGAAGCGAATTACTCGTACAATGCCAGGATGTTCTTCGTGTAGGGTTTTCAGTTCTCTAAAGGTCTTATCAGTGCTGCCATCATCAACAAAGATCACCTCATAGTTCTGTCCCAGCGAAT
>JBKPBA010000541.1:0-5731 GCA_046726675.1 Chloroflexota bacterium | reverse complement strand
GTCTTGAGGATATGCAGATGGTTCGTCGCCGTTTGAGGGCGCAATGAATTGCGCCCCTACATTTTCCTCCTCCATGTCTAAATCTAACTCAATAGATTCGGCTGGTAATGTCACGTTGGATGTAGGGGCGCGATTCATCGCGCCCTGAATATCTACCCTGTCATTTCCCCATCCAGGTATGTGTGCCTCTTCCAGAATTGCCTGGCGTACAGCCCGCTGAACCGCCCCGTATGCGCGCCTCTCTTTGAGAAAACGAATCTCGGTCTTAGCCGGGTGAACATTCACATCGATCTGGGTGGGATCAACTACAATATTTACGACTGCTAGAGGGTGCCTCCCTGTCATTAAAAGCGAGTGGTATGCCTCTTCAACCGCATAGCTGAGCATGCGACTGAGTACCCAGCGACGATTAACAAAGAACGACATATGTTGCCGTGTGCTTTTGTAACAGGTGGGTAGGCTGGTATAGCCACTAACTACCGGGCGTTCAGGATCGTCATCCTTGCCGTCGAGGCTGCTTATTGGCACCATCTGCTCGGCGACCTGCAACCCGTAAATCTCAATCAGCACACTTGGAAGTTGGCCGTCTCCTGGGGTAGTGAAAATCTGCCGCCCTTCGCTGAAGACGTTGAAGCGAATTTCAGGATAGGCCAGTGCGTATTGTTCAAGTAAATGATGGCAATGGCTTACCTCAGTATGGCGGCTCTTCAAGAATTTCAACCGGGCTGGAACTGAGCTGAAAAGGTTACGCACCGTCACGGTAGTGCCATCAGGAGAAGCGGCTGTAGTAACTTCGGAGATGTGCCCATTAGTTGCGTTCAGCTGCGCCCCTTGTGATGCGCCGCGATGACGGCTGAGCAATGTGACTTCAGCCACTGCAGCGATGCTTGCCAGGGCTTCGCCGCGAAAGCCGAGCGAACGAATGTGTTCCAGGTCATCGATTTTGGCTACTTTGCTCGTAGCATGCCTGGAAAGCGCCAATTGTAGTTCATCAGCCGGGATGCCAGTACCGTTATCGGTGACACGGATAAGCTGTAGCCCTCCGTTCATCAGATCAACACGAATCTGTGTAGCTCCAGCATCAATGCTGTTCTCGATGAGTTCTTTTACGACGGATGCAGGTCGCTCAACCACTTCTCCTGCAGCAATTTTGGCGGCGACATCAGGCGCGAGTTGACGTATTGGCATGGCAAAAATACTCCAGATGGATGAACGGGTAGATATCTTCTCTCATAGTTAAGAACGAGTGTTCAGAACTCATTATAACATTTTCTTCCGTACTAGCCAGATTTGTTTGAAAGCTTTATTTTGTCGTTGTTTCACTCCTTTCAACTCCTCAACGATTCAACATCATGTTGATCCTGGTTACACTTCCATGAGGGGACGAATTTCGATTGAGCCGTGGAGCGCGTCGGGTATCTTTGTAGCCAGTTCGATTGCTTCAGCCAGGTCCTTGCAGTCGAGGATGTAAGTACCGGCAAGCTGTTCCTTCGTTTCGGCAAATGGGCCGTCTAAAACCAGCGTTTTGCCTTTGCGGACGCGGACGGTCCTGGCTGTGCTGGTTGACTGTAGAGGCGCTCCTCCCATCAGGATGCCACGTTGCATCGCCTCTTGAGCAAATGTACTATGGCCCTGCATGATGGCCGCTCGCTCCTCGCTTGTCATGTGCGAGAAATCTGCCTCGCTGGCGTAAATTAATAGCATATAACGCATCAATCTTTACTCCTTTTATTGGGATATGGTGACGAGATGTTCCATTCCTGTATTACTACAAAGAAAAGCAAGTAGCTGCATCGACAAAATGCAAGACGACAGCCTGAAAGGCCCTGCAAGCTATTCTTTCTCTTTCTCCACAAAAAGGTTATCCAATCGATGCATCCTACACATAACTATTCATCCTCAGTCCTCTAATCGTCGTTCCTCTATCAACTCATCACTCAGAGAGCGTCCTTCTGGGAGATACTTACTTACTAACTCCTGCGCCTTTCTTAATAGCATGTTGCGATGTAAATATGCGCACCTCGCCATCTTCCAGACGTAGAATTACCGTATCTCCAACTTCTAAACCCAAGATTTGGAGGTACTCTGATGGAATTACGATTCGACCACCTTCGTCAAGTTTTGTCTTGATCTGATGCATATGTCACCTTGGATCTTTTCACTTGTGTTAAGGATCTCAAGTATCTCTAGCGTACTGTCTTCTTTTGTTTTTTGCAAGCCTTTGTCGCAAACGTCCAGCGCAAGAGCACCTGGTAACGTCACTCCCTGATGGCCCTCAACCCATAGATATGGTATATTCAGAGAGTCGAAAGTTCGTATCATACGCTCATCAAGGAGAAACTCATGCCCAAAGCGCGCATCTGTCATTTGCCTGATCTCACGACGCTTTTCTGCATCGGCGTCGATCGCCCTGGCCATGTCGAGGCGCTGCAGCGTTACAACGCCAGCATCACCGAACTTGGAGGTCGACGATGATTGAACATCCCTCCTTCACGGTCGAGGAGTGGAGTGTCCGCGAAATAGGACTCCACCCCGACATCCTTGCGCAGACCGAATCCATTTTCGCTCTCTCCAACGGACATATTGGTCTGCGGGGTAACTTCGATGAGGGAGAACCGCATGGTCTTCCCGGCACCTATCTGAACTCCTTCTACGAGCTGCGCCCTCTGCCCTATGCAGAGGGTGGATACGCCTACCCCGAGTCCGGACAGACCATCATCAATGTCACCAACTGCAAACTCATCCGCCTCCTCGTCGACGACGAACCCTTTGACGTTCGCTACGGCGAGATCCAGGAACACGAGCGGGAGCTCGACTTGCGCAATGGGGTGCTCCGCCGCAGCGTCCGCTGGACCACCCCGGCGGGGCGCACAGTCAAGATATCGTCTGTGCGCATGGTGTCGTTCACCCAGCGGGCGATAGCGGCGATCTGCTACGAGGTCGAGCCTCTTGATGTGCCAGTGCGTGTCGTGGTGCAGTCGGAGCTGGTCGCCAATGAGGCGCTCCCGCCCCAGGGGAAGGACCCCCGTGTTGGTGCCGCGCTCGCGTCCGCCCTCGAGAGTGATGAGCACCAGGCACAAGGCACCACCGGGCTCCTGGTCCATCACACCCGGGTCAGCGGCTTATCCATTGGGGCGGCGATGGATCACGACGTCGAGGGGCCACCTGGGATGGTCGTCGAGTCGGAAAGCTCTCCCGATGTCTCCCGCGTGTCCGTCGCCGGACGGCTGAAGCCGGGTGAAAAGCTGCGCATCGTCAAACTCGTCGCCTACGGCTGGTCAAGCCTGCGTTCGCGGCCAGCGATCCACGATCAGGTCAAGGCTGCACTATCCGCCGCGAGGTTGACTGGCTGGGAGGGCCTGCTCGGCGAGCAGCGTGACTACTTGAACGATTTCTGGTCATGTGCGGACGTCGAGCTGGAGGGCGACCCGGAGATTCAGCAGGCGGTACGCTTCGCCCTCTTCCACGTTCTGCAGGCGGGATCGCGTGTTGAGCGGCGCCCCATCCCGGCGAAAGGGCTGACGGGACCCGGCTACGATGGTCACGCCTTCTGGGACACGGAGATCTTCGTTCTGCCGGTGCTGGCGATGACCCTCCCGCGCGCCGCCGCAGATGCCCTGCGCTGGCGCCAAATGATTCTTGGCCAGGCACGTGAGCATGCGCGCCAGTTCGGGCTACGCGGGGCTGCTTTCCCGTGGCGGACCATCCGGGGAGCAGAGTGTTCAGGGTACTGGCCTGCGGGCACTGCCGCGTTCCACGTCAACGCGGACATCGCCTACGCGGTGGCCTACTACATCCAGGTGACCGGCGACACCGAGTTCGAGGAGAAGGTTGGCCTCGAGTTGCTCGTCGAGACGGCGCGGCTGTGGCGTTCACTGGGGTACCTCAACGCCGCCACCGACCAGTTTCGTATCGACGGTGTCACCGGACCCGACGAGTACAGCGCCCTCGCGGACAACAATGTCTACACCAACCTCCTGGCACAGCATAATCTGCGTTGGGCGGCAGAGGCGGTGCAGCGTCATCCCGAGAAGGCACGCGCCCTCGGCGTTGACGTTGGCGAGACTGCCAGTTGGCGCGAGGCAGCCGAAAAGATGTACATCTCCTACGACGAGCGCCTGGGAGTGACCCCGCAGGACGAAACCTTTACTGAACACGAGGTGTGGGACTTCACTGGCATCACACCGGACCAGTATCCACTGTTCTTGCATTTCACCTACTTTGACCTCTATCGCAAGCAGGTCGTCAAGCAGGCCGACCTTGACCTCGCGATGCTGCTGTGCAGCGACGCGTTCACTTTAGAGCAGAAGATGCGCAACTTCGCGTACTACGAGCCGCTGACCGTGCGCGACTCCTCTCTGTCAGCATCCACACAGGCGGTTCTGGCCGCTGAGGTTGGCCAGCTCCAACTCGCCTACGACTACCTGGGCGAAGCGGCGCTTATAGACCTTCACGACCTGCATCACAACGTGGGGGACGGCGTCCACATGGCCTCTTTGGCAGGGGCATGGACAGCCCTGGTCGCGGGATTCGGCGGTATGCGCATACAAAACGGCTCGCTCTGCTTCGCGCCACGGCTGCCAGACGCGATCGGACGGCTCGCTTTCCATCTTCTGTTCTGCGGATGCCGCCTGCGCGTCGAAGTGAGAGCAACGGAAGCGACATACCGCCTTCTCGAAGGCTCGCCGCTCGTGGTGCGTCATCATGGTGAGGAGATCCTCCTACCCGTTAATGAGGTGGTCACCCGGCCCATACCGGCCATCCAGGCGGGACCGCGACCTACCCAGCCTCCAGGGCGCGCACCGGTTGCACGGGAAGTGCAACAAGCTCAGTCCACAAGGACATCAACGTGAATGAGCCAGGGCTTACCCGCTCAGTTCTTCACTCAAGAGATATAAAAAATACATGTATCCTAATGAACTTTAACGATCAAGATCGGGAAGGTGTTGTCTCCCTGAGCGCAGCGAAAGGTCTATCTCGATGGGCAGAGAGATGCTTCGCTGCGCTCAGCATGACAGTACCGGTTTTGGTTGTTAAAATTCATTAGATAACCTCACCAAAAATAAGGTATTTACCCGATGTTAACTAGGGGCATTGATTTGCTATAGTATTCTATATCTTCGTTTGAACGTATTATCCCGTAAGAAAAGAGTGTGTAATTGATGCTGCGTTTTGTGGAGGAAGTCGTAACTATCGCAGATGCCTGCCTTGGAGGTCTGCGAGGTCGCTCGGCACTCTTAATTGGGCCTGAGGAACAACGGCGGCCCTACAGGTTGCTGTTGCAACAAGCAGGCATGAAGTATATCTACCAGGAAGACACCCATTGCTCTGTAGCTGCAATCATACCTCAAGTGCAATTACTAATGCATCTGCCTGTTCGCTCAACTCCCTCACGTACAAGTCCTCGACTTACTGCTTCAGCTATTGCCCAGGGATGTATTGGGCGCCGCTCTCCACTGCTTATCTTTGACCTCGCAGAGTCTACATCGGTTGAAGAACTGGCGGGTTTATTACCTGCCGTCTGCCTCTATACCCCCGATGACATCCGAAGCATTTTGAGCAGGGACCGGGTGCAAATCTCGTAGAGGGATGGTACAATGAGGGGAGTTGCTATCCCTTTTCATTTGAGGAATACATGGAAGTCATTAAAATATCTCCCCGTGGTTACTGCTATGGTGTGGTTGATGCATTGCAAATGGTTCGTCAAGTAGCGAAAGATCCCACGCATCCA
>JBKPBA010000540.1:0-3764 GCA_046726675.1 Chloroflexota bacterium | reverse complement strand
GTACAAGCAACTGGCAAGTATATATGTTTCACATATGACACTCGACGAAGAACTTGGTCAACTTATCATGGTCGAATACGCTGACACCAGCTATTCCTCTGATCTCGATACCATGATTAAAAAACTGCATGCAGGTGGTGTCATCATGTATGAATTCCAGATGAATACCTTTGATCAGACCAAACACGATATTGCAGAGATGCAACAGCACGCCAGTATCCCTCTACTCATTTCAACAGATGAAGAGGGAGGGCCTTATGTCCATCGCTTATCGCACATTTACGGTTACCGCATGTCAGCTACTGACATTTACAATACTGGTAACCCGGATGTAGCAACACAACAAGGGCATAAAGCGGCCCATGATTTATTATCACTCGGTATCAATGAAAACCTTGCCCCCGATGTTGATGTCAACCTTGTAAATGGCTACGACATGGTAACACGTACCTTCGGTCACACCCCCCAATCTGTAATCACATATGCCGGAGCTTATATGAAGGCGTTACAAGGAGATGGAGTCGTTGCTTGCATTAAACATTACCCTGGATTGGGCGATGCAACTCCCGATGCACACACAACTCTTCCCGTGGTAAATCGCACAAAAGATCAAATCTACTCAGTTGAACTTGCACCTTTCAAAGCCTTCATTCAATCGCCCGACAGATTACTAAACCCGGGTATGATTATGCCAACGGATGTGTTGATGCCCGCGATTGATCCCGTCTATCCAGCAGAACTGTCACATATCTTCATGACCGATATCCTGCGCAAGCAGTTTGGCTACGATGGAGTCGTCTTGACCGACGCGCTCTATATGCAAGGTATCACGCAAAAGTGGAGTATGTACCAGGCAGCAGTAATGTCCTTGAACGTCGGCAATGATATGATACTTGGCCCTACAGGAGCAGATCAGATGCTTGCAACAATCAATGCATTTAAGGCGGCTTTACAGAATGGTACACTCCCGAAGGCCCGAGTTGACGAGGCGGCTACCCGTATTATCGCGTTAAAGATGGAATACCATCTTATGCCCGCAGTACCACCGCAGGGGTAAATGCTACTCACTCTAACAAGGGTGAATGCCTATTTCTCCGATCTTGGCCGCGCTCGAAATTGGAGGCGAATGCCCGTTCCTTTGAAACTGAAGGCATACCGTAATTGATTTTCGAGGTAGCGTTCATAGGAGAAATGCAACGCTTGCGGATCGTTCACGAAAAAGACAAATGTTGGTGGATTCACCTGCGTCTGTGTAGCGTAGTATATTTTCATCACTTTCCCCTTAAAGACTGTAGGGTTATGGCGACGAATTGCCTCCTGCACAACCTCGTTTAATCGAGAAGTAGGAACGCGCAGAAAACGCATTTCGGCGATGTTCAATACAGTGTCGAGCAATGATTGTACGTGATAGCCCGTTTTCGCTGAAGCAAAAACAATAGGAGCATAGGGAATAAATTTGAGACCCTCCGCTATAATCTTGCGATAGCGTTCTGCGCTTTCAATTTCATCAGCGGGATTGGGAAAAATCCCCTCACGTTCTTCGCGTCGTTGCAGCTGAGCAAGGTCCCACTTGTTGACGATCACTACGACACCCTTCGCTTTCTCTTGAATTTCGCCTGCAATATGAGTATCCTGGGCCGCTAATCCTTCGCTTGCATCGATCAAGAGCAACGCCACGTCGCATCGATCAATGGCACGACTCGAGCGCAACACACTATATTTCTCGACCCCAGGGCCGACACGTCCCCTTCGGCGTATACCGGCAGTATCGATCAGTATTAGTTTTTTGTCCTTATACTCAAACTCGGTATCTATCGCATCTCGGGTCGTTCCTGGCACATCGCTGACAATCGAGCGTTGAAAGCCCAGGATGGCATTAAGCAATAATGATTTGCCAACATTAGGGCGACCAACAATTGCGATGCGCGTGACTTCTTCTTCCTCTTCGTCTTCAGACGGCTCTTCCTCTTGAGGAAGCCCATCTACTATAAGATCAAGCAAATCGCCCGTTCCAGTACCCTGAGTAGAGGAGATTGTAATCGGTTCGCCAATACCCAGGGAATAAAACTCGACGGCGTCCTGGCGCAGCTTAGCGTTATCAGCCTTATTAGCAACCAGGATAACAGGTTTTTGGGTTCGACGCAGCAAATCAGCCACTTCATCATCAGCGGCAGTGATGCCCGCCTGCGCATCTACCATAAAGACAATTACGTCAGCTTCTTCGATAGCTAATTCTGCCTGTGCCCGGACCCGCTTCATAATATCGCCCGGTTGCCCATCGAGTCCGACCTGTCCAACGGGAATATCTGAACCTAATTCAAGACCACCTGTATCAATGAGTGTAAATTCACGACCATTCCAATCGGTATCTCCATAGATGCGATCACGGGTTGTGCCCGGCATATCTTCAACGATGGCAACTCGTTCGCCAATCATGCGATTAAAAAAAGTGGATTTTCCGACATTCGGTCGGCCAACAATTGCAACTAGTGGCTTCATATGTGCCCCTCTACCCTTTCCCATAAATGGAGCACCCACGTGGGGTGCCTTATGTTAGTATAGTTTTTTGCGCGGGAGTATTATAGCATAAAAAGAGCAGTCGAGGTTACTACCAAAACAACTCTGTTACAGACCGCCCATCATGAATGCGGCTAATCGCACCCGCGAACAGCTCCGCAATCGATAATACAGTCATGTTCGGCAGACGTTTCTGATCCGAGAGAGGAATAGAATCAGTGATAACAATTTCTTTGATAGGCGCGCTTTTAAGGCGATCAATAGCAGGTCCTGAGAAGATACCATGAGTAGCGCAGCAATAGATTTCAAGAGCGTCATGCTCATGTACAACGCGCACAGCTTGTGTAAGCGAGCCAGCAGTATCGATTTCATCATCCACAATCAGGGCATTTTTCGCCTCAACGGAACCAATAATACCCATCGCTTCTGCAACACTACTATTTCCATGCCGGCGCTTCTCAACTATGGCAAGAGGTGCGTTTAGACGATCAGCCAGCTTACGAGCTTTTTTTGCGAAACCTTCATCGGCAGACACTACCGTATAATTTTCATGCTTTTTCTCAATAAAATAACGCGCCAGCAGAATTTCCGCCGTCAGTTCATCTACAGGTATATTGAAAAAACCCTGGATCTGACCAGCATGCATATCCATAGTTAGTACTCTATGAGCTCCGGCCACAGTAATGCAATCTGCGATCAGGCGGGCGGTAATAGGTACACGCGGTTGATCTTTTTTGTCAGTGCGACCATATGCATAGTATGGAATGACGGCTGTGATCCTGGCAGCGGAAGCACGTTTGAGAGCATCAATCATAATAAGCAATTCCATGATGGAGCGGTTGACTGGGAAACAGAAAGGCTGAATAATAAATACATCGCGTCCGCGCACATTATCATTGATCTTTACAAAAATATTTTCATTGCTGAATTGAAAAACATCTGCGTCTCCCAATGGTATGCGCAGATGTTTACAGATAGAAGCCGCCAGCGGGCGGTTTGCATTTCCTGTAAAGACACTCAGATCGTCCATTCGCTCCTCCGGTTTCTGAGTATATCACATTGAAAAGGGTTATGTAAACTTGCACGCTTGCTGCTTGCTCAATGAAACGACTCTTTTTTAGATGTATCTTCTCACTCATGTATGATACAATAGCAACGCCATTTTATTCGCATTGTTATTAAATGCACTATTGAGACCCAAATCTCGCCTTTTTATACTATTGATCATGGAGAGTGATGATGTTGGA
>JBKPBA010000539.1:0-6234 GCA_046726675.1 Chloroflexota bacterium | reverse complement strand
ATATAATATCACATTAACTGAGGCTCAGGCTAACTCGTACGATTATGCTTATAATTAGTAAGGTAGTGTTTAGCTTAAGAGAAGAAACATGATGGTTATGAAGCTCTCAAGCCTGTTCCTACTTTGTATTTAATCTCCCATATATGGCCTCTAAATATCACAATGCTCTCAGGGTATCGCTAACAAAGTCCTGAGTGTTTCTTTTTGGCCTCGTCGCATGATAGAATATAGTTGAAAGCAAAACTGACAATAAAACCAACGATTGTCAACGCAAAATGCCGAACGAGGGCGAACACTTAGTTCGCCCAAAAATATGAGGTGAATAGTAGCTTCATTCATGATGGATACAGGTAGATGACCAGTTTTCCCAGGCGGATTGCTCTACTCGGCAGTACCGGTTCGATAGGTCGGCAGACGCTCGACGTGGTGCGGTGTTTTCCAGAGCATTTCCGTGTAGTGGCCTTAGCGGCCCGAAGTAATATCTCTCTCCTTGCTCAGCAAGCACAGGAATTTTCGCCAGAACTGACTGCATGTTTCGCAGATACGCCTGAGCTAGAAATAGCGGCCAGAGAAGCCTTACCCGAAGTGGTTCTTGGCGAACAGGGGCTTCTTGATGTAGCCACTCATCCTGATGTAGATATTGTCGCAGCCGCCACCTCAGGACTGATGGGACTTGCTCCAACGTTGGCAGCCATCAACGCTGGTAAAACAATCGCACTGGCGAATAAAGAAACACTGGTCATGGCTGGTCACCTGGTTAAGCAAGCAGCACAAGAAGCAGGTGTATCGATCCTGCCGGTAGACAGCGAACATAGCGCTATCTGGCAATGCCTGCGGGGTGAAAATGCAAGCGAGGTTCACCGCCTCATACTGACAGCTTCAGGCGGCCCATTCCGCCGAGCTACGAATGACCAGTTGCGCTCAGTAACGGTCGAGCAGGCGCTTGCCCATCCCACCTGGCTCATGGGGCCAAAAATTACCATTGACTCTGCAACATTGATGAATAAAGGTTTAGAGGTGCTCGAAGCCCGTTGGCTTTTTGGCATCCTATATGAACGAATTAATGTCATCGTGCATCCAGAAAGCATTATTCATTCCATGGTCGAGTTTGTGGACGGTTCGTTGAAAATGCAAGCCAGCCTACCCAGTATGCACTTGCCGATCCAGGACGCATTGAGTTATCCAGTTCGCTTGAATACCAGCGGTACAGGACTCGTGCGTGAATTGCATTGGGCAGAAGTGTCGCGACTCAATTTTGAAACTTTAGATATGACACGTTTCCCTTGTTTTCGATTGGCTCTCGAAGCGGCAAAGCAAGGAGGCACTTACCCTAGTGTACTGGTGGGGGCAGACGAAGAAGCTGTTGCACTCTTTCTTGCTGGAAAAATTGGGTTTCTGGAGATCGCAGAACTGATCGAAGCCGTGCTGGAGCGTCACCTTCCGGTAGCGCAACCTGACGTGCCAGCAATACTCGATGCCTCTTCCTGGGCACGTAGAACCGCACAAGAATTATATGAAACGATCTTTCAAAGGAATTTGTTATGAATAACTGGTTTTTACTGGCTGCCATTCCTGTCTTTGGACTGTGCGTGCTTGTGCATGAATTTGGTCATTTTATCACTGCAAAGTGGGCAGGTATTCGTGTGGAGGAATTTGGAATTGGTTTTCCGCCTCGCCTCGTAGGTTTTCGCAAGCGAGATAGTGGCGGGTGGGAGGTAATCTGGTTCGGTGGCAAGCATAATGCTGAAGATACCTATGACAATCGAAAACAGTATCGTTATGAGAGTGCAGGTGGAGTAGGCACTATTCTTCCTGAAGAAATAAAAGGCAATAATATTGGCAGGAATAACCAGGTAGACTCCCGCACCAGTGACCACACCATCTACTCGATAAATTTCCTACCTATCGGCGGTTTCGTGCGTATGCCAGGGGAGAACGGAGATATCAACGACCCTGAAGGCAACTACGACCCACAAAGCTTTGCCGCAAAATCAGCCGGTAAACGGATCATTGTGCTGATTGCAGGCGTCACTATGAATATCATTCTGGCGATGGCCCTTTTTACCATTGCCTATGGTCTCGGTGAGCCAACTTTTCCTGCTGTAATTGGTAAAGTCGTCCCAGGCTCTCCCGCCGCCATGGCTGGCTTGCAACCTGGCGATACCCTTGTCTCAGTAAATGGGCATCCAGTCCAGTTGTTTACCGACGTTCAAAGTATTGTTACCAACGCTATTGCTGCTGATAATAATAAGCATGCATCTGTACCTGTGACTCTTGAGGTTCGACATGCAGGTGAAAAGCAAACTGTACCAACGACAGTAAATGTAAGAGTGCATCCACCTCAGGGTCAGGGTCCAATGGGTGTCGAAGAGAAGATCGTCTTCGTCAGTTCACCGCTATGGCAGGCTCCATTTAAAGGCATCCAGCATACATTTACCATCACAGGAGATTTTATCAACCAGATAGCTCAGATGATTGCAGGTGCGATCAAGCCACAACTGGCAGGACCTGTTGGTATTGTCAAGATAACGGGCGAGGTAGCCGCAAGTGTGCCTGACCTTGGTTGGTGGCCCATACTCAGTCTGACGGCGATCCTCAGCCTAAACCTGGCTATCATTAACATTTTACCTTTCCCCGCTTTGGACGGTGGGCGCATCTTACTAATACTGATTGAGCTTCTGCGCGGTGGGAAACGCCTGAAACCAGAACGAGAAGGTATTATTAATTTTATCGGAATGGCCATACTACTCACACTGATGGTAATCATTACGGTAAACGATGTTATACATTGGGGTAGTTAATTTATTAGTGTCGTCCCATAACATAGCTATTAACAAAAATAATCGGACAGCCGTAGGTGCCGATTTATCGCGCACACCGCCGATTTATCGGCCCTGGAGAGCCTTCACCTTGTCCCGATTTAAAAGTTAAAATGCATTATAAGATGGACGCCACAGACAATCATGGAGTAAACGAAAGCTATGCGAAGGAAAACCCGGCAAATACACGTTGGTAACCTGATAATAGGAGGCAATGCGCCAATTGTAGTACAGTCAATGACTACCACGTACACCCGCGACGTAGAAAATACGGTCGCACAGATTCATCGCCTGGAAGATGACGGGTGTGAAATGGTTCGCGTAGCTGTACCCGAAGAAGAGGATGCCCTCGCCATCGGCGAAATCAAAAAGCATATTCATATACCGCTGGTTGCTGATATTCACTATAAACATACCCTGGCGCTTGAAGCGATTCGGCAGGGTATCGACTGCGTGCGTATCAATCCAGGGAACCTCATCAATGGACGCAAATCGCTAGAACAGATCGTAGCAGCCTGTAAAGAGCGAGGCACTGCTATGCGTATCGGCGTCAACTCTGGATCAATTGATGCCCTTGATCAGCGCGGGCAAATGCAGCGCATTCAAGTCAGGCTACGTGATGATGGCGTATTAGAGCGCACAGACCCTGCAGAAGCACGTCGTCAGGAGCGCGAGCAACTGGCCGAACGTATGGTAACAAAGGCACTGGCGTACATTAGCTGGTGTGAGGAAATGGACTTCCACGAGATCAAAGTCTCGTTGAAATCCTCTAGTCCTTTGACCGCAGTTGAAGCGTATCGGAGATTCTCACAACGTTCAGACTATCCTCTCCATCTCGGCATTACCGAAGCGGGTACACTGGTAACTGGCGCGGTCAAATCCTCTGTAGGTTTAGGCCTGCTGCTTGCTGATGGTATCGGCGACACCATTCGCGTGAGTCTCAGCGCCGAGCCTGAAGAAGAGATTCCAGTCGCTTACGAAATTTTACGCTCTCTCGAGCTGCGCAATCGTGGCGTCACCTTCGTCTCGTGCCCTTCGTGTGGACGTGTCGAGATCGACGTGATAAGCGTAGCCAACGAGGTGGAGAAGCGACTCTCCAAAGTGCAAACACCTATCCATGTGGCTGTTATGGGTTGCGTGGTTAATGGACCAGGTGAGTCGCGTGATGCCGACGTTGGGCTTGCTGGTGGGAAAGGCCGGGGTGTCATCTTTCGCAAGGGTGAAGTGGTCAAGACGGTACCCGAAGATCAATTCCTGGACGCCGTGCTAAAGGAGGTGGCAAGCCTATTGCCAGAGCGTGAGGCGAAGTTGGTCTATCCAGAAGGTGGCATTCAAGAGACTGCCGGTGTTCACCGCACCCGAGACGAGGGCATCGGTCTGAGTGTATCGAAGAAGTAGTACAGTTTACACAAGAAGAAAAGCGACTTCATAACGAAGTCGCTTTTTTAATGGGCGATACTGGACTCGAACCGGTGACCTCTACCATAGGGTAGGCGGCCAGCGCGTTACTCTTGCGAGCACGTTTCCAACCGCCCCCCTCCGAACCGGACGGACACCTTTCAGCGTATCCGGCTCTCCAAAGGTGTCGGGCCTGGGCCGCCCAAACCACCGTAAGTTGATCTCTCCATAGACCATTGCTTACGGAGAGGACAAATCAAAACAACCGCCCATCGTCCAACGCTACGCGGCGTCGTATGTGCGGCCTGTCTTTTGCCCTTCTACCCAGTAGGGGAGTTCATAGAACCTGCCACTGATGACCGTGCTTCCCCCACTCCGAGGGATAATAGGCCGGCTAGCTCGGCGGCGTAGAGCAGGCCGCACAAAACCGGTATCCCATCGGGAAGTGGTTTACACAGTCCATACAACTCCGCGTTTTTCCAGTAACCGTCCGCTCCCGGCGAGCAAGCCCAGCGACAGACAGAGGTTCTGGTTATTGGCGCGTTGTCATGTTCAGTTGTTCAGGTGCTTTTACCGCTTGGAAGCAGTTTTCGTGGGTCAAATGCGAGGTCTTTCGGGGAAAGGCTATCGTATTCGCCCCGATGGATTTTGTTATGGCAGGATGCACACACAGGTACTTGCTTTCTGTTCAGGATCGCCATTACCCGCGTGAACCCCTTTGAGCCTCGGCTTGTCAGACCTTTTCTCACGTGTCGTACATGATGCATCGCAATTCCTTGCGTTTCACCGCATATGACACAGGGCCATCCTAGCTTTGACCTCGTTCGTAAACGCACATTCATACGTACCAAATCTACTTCAGGTGAGTCGGTAAAGGCTCCCCTTCTGGTTGACCAGTCCGTATTTCTGTAGAACGTGATCGTTTTTTCCTGTCCTTTGGCGCGTTTGACCTTGATGCTGATGTCTTTTCCTTGTATAACCTGGGTTGTGGGCCGCTGCCGTTTGGCTGCAAGCGTTTTTGCCAGGCTGAACTTCAGGATATACTGTACGCGCTGCATTTCAGCCCAGTTGTCCGTCGGTCTGTAGTATTGTTGCAATCCCCTATTCACGGAAGAGTACAGCAATATTATTTGATCTTCGTCCAACTGTATCCAGGCTGTTTTATGCAGTGGTCGGCCTTTCTTGTCACAGAAGCCCTTCTGGTATAGCCGTTTGATAAGCTTTTCCATCGGAGCCTTCGATACGATCTGCATCCCGGTTGACCTTCGTTTGAAGTTCTTCCCGGAGGCATTCGTTGAAAGCGTTTGCTTCGGTTCCTTGTCAGACCTTCCTAGCCGAATGAGGTAGCCAAGAAACTCGGCCTCCTCTGTTCTGGCCTGGGTGATGCGGGTCTTCTCAACGCTCAGGGTCAAGTTCAGTTTAGACTTGAGAAATTGTCCAATCCGCTCCTTGACTTCCTCAGCTAATTGATGCGGCCCGGTGAGCCCTATCAGCCAGTCATCGGCGTAGCGTACATATTTGACACGTACAAAATTCGGGTCTTGCGGGTCCAGGGACGGCATTTTTCGCATCTGTACGCCTAATTCCCGGTATTTCTCGGTGTCGATCTTTCCGGTCTTCGCCAAGTACTGTCGCCGTTTCTGCAAACTGCGATATTCGGGGTTTGGCCTGCGTAGCTCCCCTTTCTCTAGCTCTGTCTGCAATTGTTCGACGAACTCATCGAGCTCATGCAGATAGATGTTCGCTAGGATCGGGCTAACTATGCCGCCTTGTGGTGTGCCAGCTAACGAGTCCTTTCTGGCTTCATCGAGGTCTTGATAACCCGCCTTGAGAAATTCTCTGATGATCGATATGAACCGCTCATCTTTGATTTTCTTTCTGAGGACATCGAGCAGTATTTCATGATCGATGTCGTCAAAACAGGCTTTGATGTCGCCTTCCAAAAACCACGTCACGCCGGACCACCGGGCCTGGATATCCTTTAACGCACTGTGACAGGACTTTGAGCGTCTGAAGC
>JBKPBA010000538.1:0-7575 GCA_046726675.1 Chloroflexota bacterium | reverse complement strand
TCCCAGGAATGAGCGCAAGTTCTTCAGCTATCACCGGATCGATGCCACGTTTGCGCAGCAATTCACTCATTTTGTCTTGCACTTTGCCCCAACTGTGGCGCATCTCATCTAACACATTCACTTCTTGCGCCCACAAATTGGCTGCTAGTTGCATTGGTTCCGAAGCTAAAGGCGTATTGAAGCAATCGGCAAGGCTATGCGCCAGGTCCGTGCTAACGACTAGCGTGCGTTTGCCCAACTCAGCCGAACGAACAGCGGTAGCTGCCGAGATAGTTGTTTTACCAACGCCGCCTTTACCAAGGTAGAGTATAATACGCATAGAATTCCTTACTCTTTTTTTGTCATATCACTTATGCCACACCATAGGTGTATCTTACTTGCTAACGTTACCTACATGTACGTAAATTGCCTCATCCCGGTTATCTTTTTAGTAGTGTTTTAGAAAAGGGAATAGTGTAGATTTGTTGTATTATACATCCAGAACGCTACCCTAAAGTAGTTAACAACCTGTTTGTATTCAATACGAATACAAGGATGGAATGCTGATTCGCGTACGAACGGGGTGATGTAAAGTGGAGTTGGGATGCTTTTCCTTACCATAGGTGGCAAATCAAGCAGGAGTGCAGAGGGTACAGGGTCTGGGAGATCCGGCACGGTAGCCCTTTGCCGGGGTGTGGGATGTTCCCACAGGATTTTAATGTCTCGCCGCCTTCTTACGTCCTGACTGAGCGTGAGCTAGATGCGTAGCGTCGTTGTCAGGACGCATTTCAAGTCCCGCAGGCGGCGAGACTAACAGAGAGGGGAGAAGCCCCTCATAGGTACATTGAACTTAAGGTTCAATCTTTCCATTCATAACCATCAGCTTTAGAAATTCCAGGCGGCGCATAACCTCTACACGATCGCTCCCACCAGTTTGATACCACTGACGGAGATAGAGCAAAGAAACAATTTCTTCAGAAGTAAAACCATTTTCGGTAAGTGCATCCGTCTCAGTAATAGCAATATCAGCATTATTTACTATATCAAGTTCTTTTTCAGATTGGATTTGCGGATTCATAATAATTACCTTCTTCCTTAATAGGACTATCTCCGCTGCTTTACTATACATATTCGAAAGATCAATGTTGCCCTTCTATCTTAGAGTGATCTAGCCTCTTCACTTAGATAGACGACCAACTCCATAGTTTTTCAAATATCACTTTTTCGTCTTACAACATCCTTCTTACTCTACTTATTCCTGATAAACAAAGTATAAGCGGAAAACGGTGTTTCGCCTATCGGCAAAGTAACACATGGACAGTGAAGTTCATCACATCACACTACATGACTGGTATACGAATACAATACCATCTTAGTTCCATCAATACCTGCCAATATTGTGGCAATTTGCTATAGCGAAAAGGATTATAAAGAGTTTCTCTCGAAGGTAATAACGTCATGAGGTTACAAAAATTAGATTGACTTACGAGTTTCGCACAACAATATTAATCAGCCGCCCAGGCACATAGATCACCTTCTGCACGGTCGCCTCTCCAATGAATGATGCCACCCGAGGATTATCCAGTGCCAGCATGCGAATTTCGCTTTCATTGGTGCCAACTGCCACCTCTATCTTCTCACGTACCTTACCATTTACCTGCACAACCAGTGTGAACATATCGTCCTGCGTCAGCGCCTCATCATAACTGGGCCATGCTGTCGTGTGAATACTCCCTATATGATTTGTTATATGCCACAGTTCTTCAGTGATATGCGGTGCCATCGGAGCCAGCAGTTGCATCATCGTCTCTAGCGTATTGCGGAAAGCCATGCCGCGAGCAACAGGAGTATGTTGCTGCTTTATCATCGCATTATTGCACTCCATTAAAGCAGCCAGCGCCGTATTAAAGCGAAAGTTACTCAGTTCCTCGGTGACGCGCTTGATGGTCTTGTTGCGTAATCGTTCGATTGCCTTGCTCTCGCTGGTCTCCTCGTTACTGGGATTCTCGACCCAGCCGTCATTTACCAGGCTCCAGAAGCGGTTCATGAAACGCCACACGCCCTCTAAATTTTCGGGTATGAAAGAACCTCCCTGATCAAAGGGTCCAATAAATGTCAGGTACGCCCGCACCGTGTCGGCTCCGTACTTCTCGACAAACTCATCTGGCGCTACAACGTTGCCGCGTGATTTGGACATCTTCTGCCCATCAGGACCCAACACCGTGCCCTGGTGGTATAACCGCGTAAACGGTTCATCAAAGCTCAAATATCCCATGTCACGTAGTGCCTTGATGAAGAAGCGGGCGTACAGCAGGTGCATGACTGCGTGTTCGGCTCCGCCGATATACTGGTCGACAGGCAGCCAGCGTTCCATTGCCTCTGCACTCCATGCTTGCTGGTCGTTGTGCGGGTCGGCATAACGCAGGAAGTACCAGGATGAACAAATGAAAGTATCCATCGTATCCGCCTCACGTGTAGCAGGCCCTCCGCAAATTGGGCAGGTAGTGTTCAGAAACGCTGGCTCGTAACGCAGTGGTGATTCACCAGTTGACTTGAACTCTACATGCTCGGGCAGCAAAACGGGCAATTGATCCTCGGGTACTGGAACCATACCATCCTTAGGGCAGTAGATGATCGGGATGGGTGTACCCCAGTAACGTTGTCGACTGATCAACCAGTCACGCAGGCGATACGTAACCATAAACCGGCCTATGCCCTGATTCTCGATAAAGCGGGTTATTCGGGCAATTGCCTCTTCGGCTGCCACGCCATCGAACGGACCCGAGTTGACCATCACCCCAAGATGCTCTTTCGCCTCTGCCCAGGTCGTGGGATCGCTCGGCTCTTCACCTGCAGGTCGAATAACCTCGCGTATGGGAATCCCGAACTTACGCGCAAACTCAAAGTCGCGCTGATCATGTGCAGGCACGCCCATAATCGCACCTGAGCCATAACCCATCAACACATAATCGGCAATCCAGACCGGGACACGTTCACCGTTAACCGGATTGGTGACGTAACCCCCTGTAAAGACACCTGTCTTCTCTTTCTCAGCACTCATGCGCTCAATTTCGGTCATCTGTCGCGCCTGATTCACATAAACCTCGACTTCAGCCTCGTGTTCAGGTGTCGTTATCTTCTCTACCCAGGGATGCTCAGGAGCCAGCACAAAGAATGTAACCCCATAAATGGTGTCCGGACGTGTTGTGAAAACAGGAATTTCTTCACGTTGTCCATCGATCTCAGTAAAGAAGCGAATCTCTGCCCCTTCGCTGCGCCCGATCCAGTTTCTCTGCATAGTCACAGTCTTTTCAGGCCATTCAATCTTTGAAAAATCCAGCAGTTCTTCCGCGTAGTCTGTAATCTTCAGCAGCCACTGGTCGATCTCTTTGCGAATTACGACACTGCCACAGCGTTCGCACGTTCCATTCGCCAATACCTGCTCATTTGCCAGGGTTGTATTGCATCCAGGACACCAGTTGGCGGGCGCCTTTGTGCGATAAGCCAGCCCATATTTATAGAATTGCAGAAACAGCCACTGCGACCATTTATAATAATCGGGCAGACAGGAAACCATCTCGCGCTCCCAATCCCAACCTGCGCCCATCAAACGCAGTTGTCTGCGCATCGTCTCGATGTTCGCCAGCGTCCAGGTGCGTGCTTGTATCCCGCGCTGGATAGCGGCATTTTCGGCAGGCAGTCCAAAGGCATCGAAACCAATAGGTTGCATAACGTTATACCCATTCATGCGCATGTAGCGACCATAGGCATCGGCGCCCGAATAGTTATACCAGTGACCCATATGCAAGTCACCGGAGGGATAAGGTAGCATAACCAGGTTATAAAACTTTGGTTTAGATGAATCATCGGAGGCATGATACAGTTTTTCAGCCTCCCATTGGGTCTGCCATTTTGCTTCAATTTCTTTAGGATTGAACTTTGTGCGCGTAATCATAAAAACACTTCTCCCCAACATGCAATATAAGTAATAATCAAAAAAACCTCTCATCCTCGCGGGACGAAAGGCTTTTTCGTGGTACCACCCTGTTTTATCAAACTCAGACGAAATGGTGGACCTGAGGGGGCTCGAACCCCTGACCTCATCCATGCCATGGATGCGCTCTTCCAGCTGCGCTACAGGCCCAAAACGGCTATTTCATAATCAAAGTCTGCGATTGATACTCATTATATGCGATAACGGGCACTCCGGCAAGCGCTAGGACTTTGGTTTGGATTCATGGATTGAACCCCTACCCGGATTTCTTTCACACTTGCTGCTCACAGGCGAGTTCGGTCAAATGGTTTGTAGCCTTGCACCAACCAGCTACTCTCTGAACTCAAGCGACCTACTACTCCTGCTCATTGCTTCTTGTCTAGCGTTAATTGTAAAGCACACTATACCATAAGTGTTTGCGATTTGCAAGGCAACTTTGAGCTAGACTCTCCATTACTTAATCATCTTCAACAGTACAGTACATAGTGGAGATGAGGGGGCTCGAACCCCTGACCTCGACAGTGCGATTGTCGCGCTCTCCCAGCTGAGCTACATCCCCAGGCAAGCTAGATCATAACATATCAGGGAAGAGTTGTAAATAGAAATTTCAGGGGAGTTGCATCAGTTGCATCACTTGTAACAGCCTTTTCTGCTAATATTTTAGACGTTTGCACAACCCATCAAAGAGTAATAAGACCCCTACGTACTCCACGACTCATAGCGTCAGTGCGGCTAGTTGCTCCTAGTTTAGCATATATCGAAGAGACATGAAATTTAACCGTGTGCTCGCTGATCTGAAGTCTGCGTGCGATCAGCTTATTAGGCAATCCTCGACTGAGCAGTTCCAAAACTTCGCGTTCGCGGACCGTAAGCGCTTCATCTGGCAATGCTACACCCACGTCACTAATCTCAAAATCCCCAATAATGTTGGGGCGATCTTCACGGTCTCCCGGCTCGCGCCTGCTCTGTCGCAACGCAAGCTCATCTAGATGCAAGCCATGAATATTTGGAATCACTCGCAGGCCATGGGCAGCAGCCATCACGGCTGCTTGAAGTTGTGCGCTAGAAGCATCCGGTTGCACAACTCCCCAGCCGTGTGGTGAGAGCGCGTTCAGCATGGCTGGGAGCCGATTAGTGTTGCTGGACAACACTACGAGAGCTGGTGCAGTCCCTTCTGCAACCATGCGTTGTAGGTCCTCTAGCAACGCATCCTCCGCTAGAACGATAACATCGATTCCAGATAGCTCGATGGCTGGCTCGGCAAGCATAGCTGCCTCGCCAACCACCTGCATATCTCTATTTGTCAGTATCGTGCTCAAACCTACGCGCATCATCGGTGTTGGTGCGATGACGAAAACGCGAATCATGCAGCTTGCTCCCGTATACTTAACACTATATCGATCTCGTGAACTATACCCCCACGTAATACACGCAAGCGAACCGTTTCCTTGGAACTGCTTTGGGCTAATACTGCACGTAGCGTTGCCGCGTCGCTCAAAGGTTCGTTCTCTATGTCAATCAGTACATCACCAACAAGTAGGTCAGCTTTTTCTGCAAGTCCACCTTCAATGATACCTACTACAAGCAGGCCCAAAGTTTGCTCGTTCGCTAGCTCCTGGCGTATATTGGATGGCAACTCGGCTGGCTGTATTTGCACACCGAGGGTTATGCGAGCCTGAGGTAACTGCGCTATCCAGCTACTCACGACGGTACTTGGGATAGCTACTGAAAGATCGCCTCCCATGATCATTGCGTTGATACCAATGACGTGACCCTGCGCATTAATCAATGGGCCACCTGAATTACCCGGAGCGAGCCGTACATCAGACTTGATGTACTCCAATTGCCGGTTACTATTGCGCATCTTCACCTTACTCAAAGCGCTGACAATGCCTGCGGTAACGACTCCACGCTGACCCCAGGGATGCCCTATAGCGAAAACTAATTCGCCAACGCGCAACTTCGTGGAATCAGCCACAGGTATTGCTGTGAGATTGTCGGCTGGAACTTTGAGCAATGCCACGTCTAATATTGGGTCACTGTCAACTATCTGTGCCTCTAGTACTCGACCATCTCGTAGTTCTACCAGGACCTTCGATCCTGTATGTGCAATTACATGGTGGTTTGTAATGATGCCACCCTTTGTCTGCCATATAACGCCAGTCCCTGCCCCGCGATCCCCTCTCCGTACCTGTACTACGCTAGCCTGTGCCTGCTCGATCATCTCTGCAAGGCCCGATGAAAATGCTTCGTTCAATTCTAAATGTAGGGACGACCCTTGCGGTCGCCCAGCTTCCGCTCCTGCTTCCGTTGTTGTCATAATGTCTTATCCTTAGTTAGCTGCGCTGACCCACTGTTACCTGCAATGTTTGAAGTTTACCGCCGCGAATGACTTCAAGCGGAATGGTTTTTCCGACACGATCACCTGAAAGCAGTGATCGCAGATCTTCTGCATCTTTGAGTGGATGGTTATCGAGCGCTATCAGTATATCTCCAAGCATCAGACCACCTTTTTGAGCTGGACTATCCTTATCAACCTGTACGATAAGCAAGCCGTGCTCTTCTGTCCTTCCAGCGCGTTGAGCTTCTGGTAGCTGTACCAGTTGGCTGCTAATGCCCAGGTACCCTCGCTTGATGAAGCCCTGTTGTGCCAGAGTCTCCGCAATACCCCTGGCAATATGCGCCGGGATCGCCAATGTTGCACTGTTCACCAAACCTGTGGTTGTGATTCCCAGCACAGCTCCCTGGGTGTCAATTAATGGCCCACCAGAGAATCCCGGATAAGGAATTGCATCAGTACGGATATATCGTTCAAGCGTCGCTCCTTGTGGCATCCGAATCGGACCACCAACAGCACTTACTATACCGATACTTGCCATAGGTCCTTCATTCGGTGATCGGCCAACTGCCAGCACAAGTTGACCAACTCGCGCCTCATCGGTTGAAGTAACAGCAGGACTGAGTCCAAGGTTAGCCACCCGCAATACTGCCAGGTCTGTCCCCAGATCACGTCCAGCTAATTGCGCAGGGAGCGTACGCTGATCGTGTGTCTCAATCGTCAGATCTTCTTCACGCTCGAGTACATGATCTGCCGTTAAAACCAGGTCCTGCGCATACACGATGCCGCTTGCTGGACGTCCTTGACGTCCATTAACAAGTACCAAGGCCGGACTTACACGTTCAACAGCATCTGCCATCTGATTTGAAAGAATGCTAGCAATGTTTTTCTCTGTAGTTGTTTGTTCCATAATGCCTTCTTTTCTTGAATACCTTAAAGGTAAGGACAACCTTTACCAGTACTATAAACCATAACCTATCTCTTAGCACCGTTGATTCGACTAGTAAATACCCTGGAAAAATGACCAGTAAAAGAAGTCTGCTTCTTAACAGTCATTTGCAACAAATCTTTCACAATGTTATTGAGTACCAACCATCAATTCGTGTATAATTCTTAACGCAAACTAGAGTACAAACATTTTAGGAGGTATTGATATGACAGTAGACATGAACAAAGAAACACTAGGATTTCAAGCTGAAGTCACACAACTGCTTGACATAATGATCCATTCGCTGTACAGCAACAAGGAGATTTTTCTCCGCGA
>JBKPBA010000537.1:0-3734 GCA_046726675.1 Chloroflexota bacterium | reverse complement strand
ATCCCCTGGAACCCCTGCCATGTGATTACTTCTTGAGTATAGTATTCTTACTTGCCTAGAGCGTAATATTGAATATTGCACTCAGCAACAGCAGCACAACTAAAGCGGTAATCACAATAACCGTCGCCCAGGCAATAATGTTGAAGCCAAGTTTGTTCACATGACGACCCATCAAGCGACGATTGTTAATCAGCAAGATAATAAAAACCAGCAGAATCGGCAGCATGGCCGCATTCAAATCTTGCAGTATAATGAGCACCTGGATAATTGGAAGCCCTGGTATCAATGCAATCAAAACGCCCAGGATAATTAAGCCGGTAAAAATGCTCTGAAAGACAGGAGCTTCCTTGAAACTTCGTGAAACTCCACGCTCGAAGCCGAATGCTTCACAGATAGCGTAGGAAGTAGAAAGTGGCAAGACTGCCGCCGCCAATAGCGAAGCGCCAAATAGACCTATCCCAAAGAGCAGCGAAGCGTATTTTCCAGCAAATGACTGCAGTGCAAAAGCAGCATCGCTCGCGGTTGTGACTGGATGATTAGGATAGAGAGTGGCGCCTGTGGTAATGATCACAAAGGCAGCAATAATCATCGCAAAAACAGTACCACTATAAATATCAAGCTTCTCGTACTTATAATCACCCGCATGAATACCTTTATCAGCTACAGAGGATTGGACAAAAAACTGCAGGTAAGGACTGATGGTTGTACCTACAAGAGCTACCGCTGTCAGCAAATAGGCACTACTCGTGTTCAGGCTAGGAATTATGAGATCATGACCAACTTCGCGCCAATCAGGATGAGCAGCGAAAGCAGCCGGGATATAAGCAAGAAAGCCCAGAGACATGATCAGAAAGACCTTCTCAACACGCCGGTAGGAACCCTTAATCACAAGCCACCACAATATTAAACCTGCAAGAGGAACAATAAGGTAGATTAAAGGAGTTTGAGGATTGTTAGCCAGCACCTGGACGGAGGCGGCGATACCAAGAAATTCAGAAACGGTCACACCGGTATTAGCAATCAGTAGGGCAAGCATCGCAAGAGCAGTCCAACGCACACCAAATTGCTCGCGTATGAGATCCGCCAGGCCTTTGCCGGTGATAGCTCCCATACGTGCGCACATTTCTTGCACGACTGCAAGGCAAAAGCCCGAAATAGCGAGTGCCCAGAGGAGACTATACTGATAGCTTGCGCCAGCCTGTGAAAATGTAGCGATCCCACCAGCGTCGTTGCCCGCATTCGCAGCGATTAATCCTGGTCCCAATACGGCAAATAATTTGAATAATGAAGAAGATCTGCTCAGACGAAAACGCGACCGCGCCTGCTTTTTTTTGCGTTCAGCGCGGTCATTAATCTGGGGATCTTGTGCTTTCTCGCGCGGAGTGTCCATGAGTAGCACACCCAGGAAAGAAGAGATGCGTAGCTATTCTTAACCTGCTTTTCCTTTCATCCGTCCTTGCAGCAAATAATAACATGCTTTCCCACATGGCGCAAGAGCAACTCAACATTCAGGTACAAACTATTTCCCTTTTTTTACCCCTTCTAGATGCAATCTTAGCAAATTGAGTGCAGCTAAAACTGCTAAACGCTTATTGTCATAGCGACTGGCGCGCCAACCAGGCCCCATACCAGTCACTACACCCTCTGGCCCTTCAATGGCTATATGAACTATCCCCGCTGGCTTATCCTCCTGCTTTTCAGGGCCAACAACACCTGTGATGCCTAATCCATAATCCGCTCCCAATCGCTCCCGCACTGCATGGGCCATAGCCCGAGCTGTTTCTTCACTAATAACTCCATATTGTTCTATAATCTCATGTGGCACACCCATCTGCACTTTGAGATCAGGACTGTATGATACGATAGCCCCTATGAAATACTTAGAACTGCTGAGATAATCTGTAATTGTGCTCGATAGTAACCCCCCCGTAAGTGATTCCATTACCGTCAAACATTGATTACGTGATGAGAGATGCTTGCCTATTACGCTTTGCAAAGTATCTTTATCAACACCGAAAATATAATGCCCAAGAATCAGCCGTATTTGTGTCTCCATTTCTGCTACCTGCTGCTCAGCTTGTTCCCTGGTCTCAGCCTTCGCTGTAATACGTACATCTATCGCATCAGACTTGGCATATGTTGCTACTGTAGGATTGTTGCTATGAATCACCGAACCCAACCGCTCTTCAACAGCGGACTCTCCCAGCCCCCAAACACGCAGGATACGCGTGAAAATCAGACCGCCCGCGAAAGGCGCGAGCCTTGGGATAACCTCATTTTCCCACATATAGAACATTTCTCGTGGCACACCAGGCATCGCCACTATGATGTGCCCATCCTTTTCAACCCACCACCCAGGTGCAGTTCCACGCGGATTAGGCAACGCCTGCGCCGAAGGAATCAAGGTTGCCTGTTTAATATTGCGCTCTGGCATTGTACTGTTGCGCGCAGCAAACATAGCACGCAACTCAGCCTCTAGCACAGGATCCACCTGCATCGTTTCGCCCAGCATGGCGCTAATTGATTCGCGCGCAAGGTCATCCTCGGTTGGCCCCAATCCACCTGTTATAATAACCAGGTCAGAACGCTCCCATGCTCGTCTCAAAGTCTCAACAATCCGTCCCTGGTTATCCCCTACTTGAGACACAAAATAGAGATCAATTCCAAGAGACGCCAGGCTCTGAGCAAGATAAGTCGCATTGGTATCTGTAATATGACCCAACAACAATTCAGTACCGCATGAGATTATTTCAGCATGCATACATCCTCCAGTTTACAGCTAACAACATCTATTTCATTTTAGTAGCCATATCATATCACTAACAGGAGTACAGAGGACAAAGTCCCATGGTTCCACCAACTATCGGGTGCCTGATTGCCTCTCGCGTAGGGGCGGGAGCGGTGTGGATGAGGGGTGGGGACGCTTGCGTCGCCCAGGCTCATCGTGGACCTTTCCCAGTCAGCACCCGGTTTTTGGTGGAACCAAGTCCCATAAGCGCGGACGTATGGGATCCAGGGGATGAAGTCCCTTGCCGAGGCGTATGGAGTATCTCTACATAATAACAATCAATATGTTGTGTTCAAAACCATAACAATATCAATATGTTGTGCCAAAACCCTTGAAAATCACGTTTTTTACAAGTATACTATGTTGCGGTAGCCAAAACAACCAGACCTATTTGAAAACAAGCACAACCTATTGTGCTTATCATAAGGCCAAAGCAAGGAAGGAACACATAGCCAATGTTGGAACAACAGAAGCCAGACACAACAACTCAGCAGCCCACCGACTCCCAAACAATGACCCAATTAGAGGGCATTCGCCAAAAAGTCTTTATGGATAGATATTCCCTCAAAGACCCCAGTGGCCAGCCCTTGGAGTTCCATCCCGAACAACTCTGGGCCAGGGTAGCACGAGGCATTGCCTCCGTAGAGAAAACCGAAGAGCTGCAAGAGTACTGGGAAAAGCGCTTTTACGAAGCACTCACCAACTTCCAGTTTGTGCCAGGAGGTCGTATCCTTGCAGGCGCAGGTTCGGGGCACCAGGTAACATTTTATAATTGTATGCCTCCTGAACAGGAAGTGCTTACAACAGATGGGTATCGACCAATTTCCGAAATCAAGATTGGCGACCTTGTGGTGACACATCGCAATCGTCTTCGTCCGGTACTACATAAATTTGAGCGCGAGACTGCGGAAACACTCTACATCATCCGACCCAAGAAAATGGGCTA
>JBKPBA010000536.1:0-14677 GCA_046726675.1 Chloroflexota bacterium | reverse complement strand
AGTCTCTCCCGTGACTGGCTCTTTGCCGAGGGCTACACCGGGGGCCACTTCCAGCAGTACTTCGTGCTCGCCAATCTCGATCCGGCTAAGACGCCCGCCACCGTTACCATCACCCTGGAGTATGACGATGGCACCGCCCATGCCTTTCCGGTCACGGTCAATCCGCTCAGCCAGGTGGTGTGGAATGTTAATACCGCTGGCAGCGGGGCCACCTCCCAATCGGTCTCCGCCGAGATCAAATCGAGCGGGGCCAATATTGTGGTGGAGCGCGAGCTGTACTTTGGCTACAACCACGTGGGTGATGGGCGCACCACGCGCTCCACCGGCGGCACTGATGTGCTGGGGCAGGTGGGTCCAGCAGGGGTGAGCGATTACAGCTTCGCCGAGGGCTACACCAACCTGGGCTATGATGAGTGGTTGACTATCCAGAATCCCACGCCCAATACCGAAACGATCACGGTGACGGTGGCCAATGCGGTGGGCACGGTCTACACCTTCATGCAGCAGGTGTTGGGGCACAGCCGTTACACGGTCGACATGGTGGCGGTGGTCATCCAGAATATGTACCACCCTACTGATGGCTACAACGGCTATGAAATCTCGCTGGCGGTGCACTCGAGTAATGGTCCTTTTGTGGTCGAGCGGCCCATGTACTGGAATGCCTCCGGCACACTGGGTGGCAGTGACGTCATTGGCTATGCCGGCGGGTAATAGCCAGTTGGACATAGAGTGTTGAAAAGAAGAGAGGCCTGACCTCATGAATCAGGCCTCTCTTCTTATCAGTACCACTTCTGCATCTTAATCAAGGCAATCAATTGAGAAAGTCTCTTACCGCATCCTTCGTTTGCTCCCAATCTCCTCCATTTATCCATACAATTCGCTTATCTTTGCGAAACCATGTCAACTGCCTGCGAGTAAAATCGTGAATGGCATACTTTAACTTTTGTACCATTTCGTCTTCGTTCTCGAATGCTCCCGTTAGCCAACGCGTGATGTAACGATACTCCAGACCCAGGGCTTTCAGACGTTCGTGGCTTATTCCTGCGTCCAATAACCTCTGCACTTCTTGTACCATTCCTTGTTGCATACGTTCATCTACACGCGCATCGATTCTGCGGTACAGTACTTCTCTTGGCCATTCTATGCCCAACAACAGGGATTGGTAGAGTGGTTCTGAGATTTTGCGCTGTTGGGAGAAAGGTTTGCCTGAGACGAGGCATACTTCGAGGGCGCGTATTACTCTGCGAGGATTATTGCGATCAATGGTAGCTGCGCTCTGCGGGTCTAGCTTTTCAAGTTGCGCCAGTAGTTCTGATAGAGAACGTTTCGAGAGGCGCGCTCGAAGTTCGGGTTGTGGTTCGATATGGGGAATATCCAGGTTGTCTACGACTGCCTGTATGTAATGGGGTGAGCCGCCAACCAGGAAAGGTTGGTGACCTCGCTTGAGGATGTCGTTGATAGCGGCGATGGCATCTCGCTGGAACTGAGCAACTGTGTAGACCTCGCGTGGGTCGGCCACATCCAATACATGGTGAGGTACGAGCGCTTGCTCTACGGGTGTTACTTTGGCTGTGCCTATATCCAGGCCTCGATAGACCTGGCGCGAGTCGGCTGAGATGATCTCTCCATTAAAGTGCTGTGCCAGCCTGATTCCTAAGCAGCTTTTGCCGGATGCAGTTGGGCCAAGCAGGACTACTAATTTTGGGAGGTGGGTGATCATGGGTGGGCAAGCTTCTGTTTTAGAAGGCGGTTCAGGCGTAGCACCAACGCTAACGCAACTCCAACGCCTAGCAGTACGCCAAAGGGAGTAAAGCAGCCAAAGGCGATACCGCTTGTCAATGCGAAACCCAGACCTCCACCAACGACTACTGCCAGACCGATCATCAGCCAGCGCATATGCTGCATCATCCACATACCAACACTTATCATCTTGTTGCTGACCCGTGGCGAGGAGCCGATGGTTGCTCCTGCTGCGGTGATTAGCAGCATCACGATTAAGTGAAGTGGTGGAGCAGTCCCTCCACCTACCAGATTTTGCCAGATCCCCTCGCTTATACCTAATGCTATGAGCGCGGTCGTCAATCCTGTGCAGGCCCGACTAATAGTCTCTCGTGTGCTCCACGAACTACCCCAATTGACTAATATGGCCCCCGCTGTGGCGAATGGCACCAGTCCCACCAGAACCGCTATAAACCAGGGATTGGGAGGCAAGAGCGATGCCTGCGCATTTGGTGAAATATGCGATAGCAGGAGGTAGAAGAAAGCAGCAGCCATACACGAGACAAAGAAGGTCATACCAGTTTGTAATCTTGAAGCTTGTTTTGGAGAAGTCTGGAGCACCTGCCATCCGCCGCTTCCAGGTAATCCATATTTTTTTTTGTACTCGCTGTCTTTCGCGCTCGTATACGGCTGGTTTACCTGTGCAGTGGAACCCGGTGTGATTGTACCGCTGCCTGTCACCGTTCCGGACGCGGCCATTATACTTTTTTGCGTGGACGTTACGCTTTGTTGAAGAGTCGAGGCATTCACATCTACTGCCCCTTGTGAGTACTCGGTTTGTCCAATGCTAGTCTGCCCACTGGACATGGTAAGACCGAGCACATCCACTTCTACCTTGACAGAGATTTCTTCCGCGCCGTTATCGGGCGTTACTATGATTGTACCTGTATAATGCGTGGAACCGCGCAAGCGTGTAGTGTCAGCTCGCACACGCACAGGCGTGCTCATACCATCAAATGCCGTCTGGTCAAGCACAATCCAGGACTCTACCCGGCGAATCGTTCCTTTCACCAGCGCTCCTTTCACACCTGAAATTGTTAGTAGTATTGGGTGTGAAAGGCCAGGGTACGCTTCTCCAAAATCGATGATTTTAGGTCGTACTATTACTTGACTTGAATCGCGTGTCCGTCCGGGCCAACTGGTACGCGAACCTGGTATATTCATACGTGTGCCAGTACTCGTCCGTCCACTGGTGCCGTTGCCCGCCGTTGACGTAGGGGTATAGTTGCGCGTCTGGGCATTAGGTCCCATTACAGCTTGCAGAAACCTGTTAACACCCATTTCTGGGTTGCCTACTGTTGCGCGAATGCGCTTTGTAGATCGTGCCAGATCATGCTCGCCGATCTCGGATAGCCATGATTCGATCACGCCTGAGTACAGATAATCAGCCGCCTCGGTTGGATAATGGGCACATAAATCAGCCAGCTCTTCAGGGGTCGTAGCCTCGCCCCCATTTTCAAATTGGAATGCTCCCACACCAAGCAGAGCGCGCCGGAACACGACGATGCTCTCATAGCGGTCTTCGGGTCGCAGCGATGTAGCTTTCTCAAGCGCACGGGCCACCGGTGATGAGATGTTTGGAAAATTGGCATGTACATTGGTCAAGCCGAAACCATTCTCGGAAATTGAACGAGTGAGCAACTGAAACAGTGTCATGGCCAGCGAATACATATCTGAACGTTCATCTGTTTGAGAGCTACCATATTGTTCTGGAGGCGCGAAACCTGGTGTGCCTAGCAACTGTGTGTCCTGTGAGCCGCTGTGTCGGAAGAGACGGGCAATACCAAAATCAATCAGCTTGATGCGCCCGCTGCGCGTTAGCATCACGTTGCCGGGTTTCATGTCACGGAAGATTACAGGAGGCTGCTGGTGGTGCAGGTACTCGAACACGTCACACAATTGCCTGGCCCACCCCAGTACGCGAGGTTCTGAAAAAGGGCCTTTATTGCGATCAAGTAGCTCTTCGAGTGTAGTTCCGTCTATATATTCCATCACCAGGAAATGGCGAGCACCTTCGGTGAAAAAATCGGTAAAGGCAGGCAGATTGGGATGATTCAGACGCGAAAGAATCCTGGCTTCGGCCAGGAAATTTTGAATTGCCTGAGATCGCTCATTTGTGGGTACAGTAGACAGGCTCATTTCTTTAATTGCAACAAGAGTTCCTCGCCTGGTATCATTTGCTTGATACACTGCGGCCATTCCTCCACGCCCAATTGTGCTCAAGATAATATAGCGCCTGTGCAATAGGGTATGTGGGTCTAATTGTCCCGTTTGTGTTATTTCGTTGCCATTGTTACTCTGTCGGCTAATAGTACAAGCTCCCCTCTTACGAAAAACTAATCGTTTCCCAGTATAGCATACCAGATATAGGAGATACTACCTAGTTAAACGTTATTTAGGAGGTAAGATCACATTTGTACGTTAGAATAAATAGATGTCGATCTGATCATGGTTTCGACTGCTATGTCTAATTAGACGTTGTTTCCTGTTTATTATAGAAAATAAGATGTATCGCTACAAATTAATACAGTGGGGCTTAATAGTTGTTTTTATTGCCATAGTGGTTGGCCTGAGCTTCCAAACGCAGGACACGCAATTTATTTCTACTATGAAGGCTGCTTCGCAGGTGATACCTGCCGGAGATTTGAGCGTGGTTGGCAAACCCTCATTGCCAGCCGCAACCGTTGATGCTATCTTTAAAGGACTGGGTAGTCCTATGAATGGCACGGGTAAGGTAGTTGCGCAAGCTTCCCAGCAGACAAATATCGACGATGCTTTTGCCCTGGCTGTCTGGTGGACCGAAACTAATGATGGCGCTGCTGGTGTGGGATTAGCCGATCGTAATCCCGGTAGTGTGCGTGGCAGTGTTGGCTATCCCTCAGCTTACGATGGCTATACTATCTACCCATCTTATTCGGCTGCTGTTGTCTACTGGTTTAACATGCTTAAAAACATGTATGTCAATCGAGGTTTGAGTACAGTCTATCTTATTTCACACCCCTATGTAGGTACTTCCAGTTCGCCTTTGTGGGCTGGCAAGGTAGTAGCTCTCATGCTTAAGTATCGTGGGAAGGCGCCACCGGTTCCAATTGTAGTGGCGCACGGAAATGGGGTCACTAAGCCAACAGTAAATATGCACAGCACTCCCACTCCCACACTTGTTGAACAGCAGGCACAAAGCCAGGCAGTCCAAACGCCCAAAAACCGCTCTTCTAACAGTATGCGGCAGGTGAATACAGCCCCTATGCCATCTCCTTCAATCACGTATGCTTTCGTTTTCTTTGCCTTACTTCTCGCTCTGGCCATCGTTGCTGGTGTGCTCTGGTTGGAGAAACGACCGGGTCACAGTATGGAAAGTGTTGAGGCGTATGGTGAGATTATACAAGTGGAAGGCAAGCAGGATGAGAAAGCGCAGGGTGTGGTTGTGCAGGGCGAAATTACGCAGAACGGGGACAAGCCTCGTTCCTACTATACACGAAATGCTCGTCCTTTCCGTCGTATAGCCTTGTATGCTCCTATACAAAATGAGAATGCTCCGAATACGGATGCCCTGATCACTACTGCACAAGATATGGAAATGGATTCTGCGAAAACGGACATTTTGGTGATGTGGGCACAAGAAATGGATACAGGCGCGAACTTCCGCGTTCGTCGCACGATCTTCTTGCCTTCTACTCCTGTAGTTGAGACAGCAAAATCAGGCGAGTCATCTGTCGGCAGTAGTCTGGGTAGGCGTTCGACAGGGCTACTCAGTCGCTATAGAGATATACAACAGGAGTAATACGCTGTTTGTATTAAACAGATACTTATCGTTCGCGTATTTTTAGGGGGGTTCTGAAGAATCCCCACACAGTTTGGTATAGATGGTGGGTGTGAACGCTAACAAGGCCAACACCCGCTGCTGAAAGGCAGAAAGAGTAGTGACATGGCGTCGTGTCTGATGCGGCTCTACCACCATCGTCAAGGTAATCTCCTGGAAGGCTTCCAGCAGGCGCTCCGTCGTGGGATGGATCGTCGCCCGCTTGGGATTGCCCGCATACAGCCCTGCCAGGGCAGCTCCTTCCTGGGCCAGTTGACGACGCACCACACACTCCAGCAGCGTCAAGACGCGCAAGGCAATCGACAACAAGCGCACCAAGCCTGTGGCATGATCGTCCCGCTCGACATACATAGGAGAGAGCGACAATGGATGTCCCTTCAAGCGTCCGAAGGTGCGCTCCACCAGATACTCGTCGCGGTAAGCCTCGACTGCTTGGGGCACCGAGATCCCGTCTGCCGCTTGGTTCGTGGCGTACACGCGCCAGCCCAACTGCTCGATAGTGCTGGCCAGAGCGTCCGGTGCCACGTCGCTGCTGATCGTAAACTGGCGCGAAGTTCGCACGGTGGCAAGGCGGTTCCGATACGCACGCATCGGCTGCTCGGTCACCTGTTCGCTCACCGTCACCGCGAGCAGTCCTTCCACCCGGAAGTGCGCCAAGGTGTCTGCCACCGCGTGGTCCACTGCCGCCCGGTCGGACAGCACTGGCTTGCCCTGCCGTCTCACCAAGAGGTCCGAGAGCGCCGTCTGGGCTTGGCTCAGTCGCCTCTGCAAGCCGAGTTCGGCTGCCTGCGCTGCGGCCAGCGATTGCACCAGCAGTCGTCGTTCCGTCCAGGTGTACGACGTCCCATCACTCTGCGCCGTGATGGTCTCGACGTATTCATAGCCGTGTGCGATGCAATAGGTCTGCCCATCGGCCCCAATCCGCTCGACCGTGAGCAGGGGCTGCGAGCTTTCCCGCACTGCCGCAAGCTGCTGCGCCAGTTGCTCGGCGGACACCTGCAGCGCCGACAACGGACACAGGTAATAGTCAGCATGGGCCTGGATGCTCGCTCGCGTGTCCAAGGCGGCCATTTTACAATCGCCGACATACAACAAGCCTGGCGTGTTCAGGCAAGCGCGCACCCGTGCGATGGCGGGCAGATACAACGGGTCATCGGCTCGTTCGCCCGAGAGCACCTCGGTAGCCATCGGCAAACCCAGCGGGTCCAGGGTCGCCAGCATGACCTTGAGTTGCGGCAAGTCCGGTCGATGGTCCTTACTGTGTCCCCACTGCAGCAAGCCGTCCTCGCTCACGGCTCCGTAACTGCTGGCGGTCGTACTGTCCAGGCGCACACAGTCGGCGTGCAGGTCATACACCCGCACCAGCTGCCCCGTCAGTTCCTGCTCGAACGCTCGCCAGCGCTCATCGTTGCTCAAGTACTCCAAGACATCAGCCAGCCGGTCATCACCCAGATCGCGCACCTGCAACGAGGCGTCACTACAGCCTCGCAACGTTTCCAGGCGACGCTCCGCCCACGGCTGCACGCGATTCATGCGATGGTCGGCTTGCGAGAGCACATGGGTCAGCCACATCGTGGTCACCACGCCCAGACTCAACCCTTCGCGGTTGCCGTGCGTCGGAAAGTGCTCGTCCAACAAGCGGGCTATGCCCATCCGTTGCATGTGGGCCAGCAACAGCGGGATGTCATCTACCCGCTCCGTCAGAATCGTCAATGGTTCATTCATCTCATCAGTGTAGCAGAATCTTTGGATTGCGTCCAAATTTACGCGAACCGTCAGCAGATACCTTGCTTTTTTTCCCTTTATACTTATCATTAGGTATATAGAGGAGGGAGCAAACCATCTCATCGTTCTATTGTAACCTCCCGGCGTATCTAACTAGTAGATTTTTTAAGTCTATACTTTTTCAACCGCATTCATCCTATCTGTTCTGTCTTGCAGGTAGTGTGTATCCTCTTACCTACCTCTGCCTGCTATTTCTACCTACAATCAAGGGTAGAGAAGGAGTGATTGTATGACAACCGAATCCGAAACTCCCGCGTCGTCAGAGCAGGTAACACTACGCCGGAATGCAATTGGCCTTCCCGGGGTATTGTTCCAATCGATCACAACCATGGCTCCAGCCTCTGCTGTGGCATTCAGCCTTGGGGCTGCCATCCTATTTACGGGTGGAGCTTTGCCGCTAGCTGTTCTTATTGCACTCATAGTTTGTACCTTGATCGCTCTAAATATTGGTGCGCTGGCAAGGTATCTGCCATCAGCAGGCGGCTTATTTACCTATGTCAGCCACGGTCTGGGAGTCCAGGCGGGCTGGATGACGGGCTGGCTATTTAGCCTCGCCTATCTCCTGGTCGTCCCCCTACAGTTACTTGTATTGGGGCCGGTGGCAGACGGCTTCGTCAATCAATACTTCCATCTCTCATTTGGGCCAAACGGGTGGGCCGTGTGGGCGATGATTTTCGCCGTGATTGTTTTTGGCCTGACCTTCTTCGGTATCAAGATATCCGCGGACGTAGGTGTTGTTTTGGGCGCTATTGAAATTGGTGTCTTTATATTACTTTCCATCTGGCTGATTGTCACTGCTGGCAGTGGTAATACAGCGGCTACCTTTAATCCTGCTTCCAGTCTAGAATCCGGCAATGTGCTCGGAAGTTGGCAAGGTATCCTCCATGGGATGATCTTTATATTTCTGGCTTTTGTTGGCTTTGAGTCGTCAGCACCATTGGCAGAAGAGGCCCTTCATCCACGTCGCACGGTACCGCGCGCCATCTTATTGGCAGCGGTTTCTATCGGGATCTTCTACGTGTTCTGTTCGTATGCTGGTGTAGTCGGCTGGGGTTTCAACAAGATCAGTACATATAGTAGTGATCCTAATCCCTGGGGAACAATGGCAAACCGTGTCTGGGGTGAATTCGCATTTATTGCCATATTTGCTATACTCAATAGCGCCCTGGCGAATTCAAATGCTGGCGTGAACGCTGCAACTCGTGTGCTCTACGCAATGGGACGTTCCAAGACTCTCCCGGGACCGCTTGCTCATATTAACCATCGCTTCCGCACTCCCGATATCGCAATCATCTTTACGATGATGTTAGGCGTTGTGTTGACCCTCTGGCTTGGCGTTGTCTATGGGGCTACAATAGCGTTTGCCTTAATAGGAACGGTCATTACCATTCCGATTCTGATAGTATATATGGCTGCTTGCCTTGCTGTTCCATTCTTCTATCTTCGTGAACACCGGGATCGTTTTAACGTAGCGCTGCATATTATCTTACCTGCGATACCTTTTGTTGTTTTGATCTTTCCTATATTGGCACAGTTTATACCTGCTCCTCCCGCGCCGCTCAACCTGGCTGGTCCGATCTGTGTCGCCTGGTTCGTGATTGGCCTGGTTGTCGTTGTCGTCTTGAGCCTGCGCTCGCCAGAAGCCCTGGCAAGCAGTACTAAGATCTACGTTGAGGAATAAAGAGAGTCATAGTCCTGAACTGTCGAGCTTTGAACTGAATCGTGCTTTTTGTGAAAGGAGTAACCCATGGCCATACATCATCTTGATGATACCAAGCCTCATGCCTTCTGGGACAATTCTTATCCCGCGCGCCTGCGCATTCAGCCTGGCGATACTGTTGTATTCGAAACCCTCGAAGCTTCGGCAGGACAGGTAGGACCTGATTCCGCGTCAGAGGTGGTCAGAAACCTGAACTTCGACCTCATTCACCCACTTACCGGTCCTGTATATGTTGAAAGAGCAGAACCAGGCGATGCCCTTGTGGTCGATATCGTCAGTATCAAACATAAAGGGTGGGGCTGGAATGCTGTAATACCGGGTTTCGGTTTATTAGCAGAGGATTTCCCACAGCCTTACCTGCATCACTATAAGCTGGGAGAGACAACCTGCGAATTCAGACCGGATATTCAAATTCCCTACGAGCCATTCTGTGGTGTAATGGGAGTTGGACCACGTGAAACGGGTCGGTTTAATACCATTCCCCCACGCGAGAATGCGGGTAATATTGACATCCGCCATCTTACTCCCGGCTCAAGGGCATTCTTTCCGGTACTGGTACCGGGCGCCCTATTCTCCTGTGGTGACTGCCATTCAGCACAGGGTGACGGTGAGGTCAATGGCACTGGCATTGAAACTAAAATGTCTGTGACGCTGACGTTCAATTTGCAGAAAAGCTCAAACATACCGGAACTGCGTTTCATCACGCCCCCAGGTAAAAAGCTGACAGTTGCCGATGAGGGTGGTTACTACGTTGTTACTGCACATGGCCCTGATCTCTTCAAGGACACCCAGCAAGCGATTCGCTACATGATCGACTATCTGTCCTCCGAGCGCAACATGACTCGAGAACAGGCTTATTGCTTATGTGGTGCGGCGGTGGACTTAAAGATTAGCGAAGTCGTGGATGCGCCCAACTGGATCGTGTCGGCATACCTGCCACTTAGCATTTTCAAGTAATAGGGATATGTGATGCAGAGGCGCATACCTTGCGCCTCTGCATCTTCATGTTCAACGTATCCAATCAGGGCTATTGGGTCCAAGTGCTCCTCATGCTTTCCTAATCATTGCATGTATGCAGTATTTGTTAGGTATAGCTCTTTCTCTTCAATTATCGATGTGAGGGGGTCTCCATATCAGCCAAAAAGCGATGATAACATCAGAAGTTTGAGTTTAAACCAGTCTATACTGTGAAACAAACGAATCTAGCAAATAGGAACCCATACATAAGGCTATCAAAATACTAATACTGGTAGGAAGGGACAGGCCATGGTGCTATTAGGCCCAAAGAGGCATACACAAAAGACTGGAGATATAAGTGAACAGGCGGCCATCACACGGCTACTACAATGCGGCTATGTGGTACTCCAACCGGTAGGACAGATGCATCGCTACGACCTGGTTATTGAAGATGCCGAAGGGAAGTTCTGGAAGATACAATGTAAGACTGGCTGGCTGAATGAAAATCAGTCTATCATTAAGTTTGCTACAGCCAGCAGCATGAATTATACAGTAAAGAACAAGGGATGGAGAAACTACAGAGGACAATGTGATTACTTCTGTGTCCATGTCGAAGACTTAAATAAGGTCTATCTCCTGCCTGTTGAAGATGTAGGTACATCACTGGCTACGTTAAGGTTAGTTCCTTCGAAGAATAACCAGAAAAAACATGTGCGCTGGGCCAAGGACTACGAACTATAGACAACCGCGCTACTATGCTTGACTCAACTTCATTCGTATGATATTTTATACCCACGTTCAAACTGGGCTGCTAGCTCAATGGCAGAGCAGGCGCCTCTTAAGCGCAAGGTTCAGGGTTCGACTCCCTGGCAGCCCACTTTCGTGTAATCAGCATAGCACCCCGTGCGGGGTGCTATGCTGATTCTTACCCAATTTTAATTCCATTCCATTGTTTTTTGCCATCCAAAATGGTATTATATAAAGAAAGCTTTCATAAATCTTTGTTTATATAACTGAAGTATATGGTACCTGATGAACGAATGGCGTGATCTTAAAAACATGGTGAAGGCGTTGGCCGATATGGCACGACTCTCTATCGTGTATTACCTGGTACAACACGAGGAGATTACTGTCACCGCTTTGGCAGAATTGCTGGGGCTTAGCCAGCCGCTTGTCTCGTGGCACCTGCATAAACTCCGGCGAGCCGATTTGATAACCACCCGCCGCGTTGGTCGCCTGGTCTACTGTTCTCTAAATAAAAGCCGCTTCGAACTCTGTATCCGATACTTGCAGGATTTAATAGATCCGACCAATAGCCTGGAATCTGTTCCAGTTGGTGCAGCACTTATTGAGGGGGAAATTGGTTTTGAAAGTAATGGCCTGGCACCATTCTAAAGATATGTGAAAGCATTGAAAGATGCATAGTGGATTATTTCCAATTGCACTCCTGTAGCTTAGAAAGAAGTAGCATGTTTACGAGTAAAAACGGGAAAGCGATAGACGCGTCCGAGAATACAAGCCCGGGCATTGGAGGTTTAAAAAAGCGCAAGCAGATGACTCAAAATCAGGCGTATTATTCGGGCCTGTCAGGTCGAGCCGATTTACATATGCACAGTACCTATAGCGATGGACTTGGCACAATTCAGCAGATTCTGCATCATGTCGAGCATAATACCGATCTGGATGTTATTGCACTCACCGATCATGATGTCGTGGAAGGTGCTCTGCGAGCACGTGATCTCTGGGCAAGAGGTGACTATCGCTTTGATTTTATTGTAGGAGAAGAAATCAGCACCAGGGAAGGTCATATGCTGGCGCTCTTTATTGAAAAACGTATTCCACCGAATTTAAGTATAGAGCGTAGTATTGATCTTGTGCATGAGCAAGGAGGGCTTGCAATAGTTGCTCACCCACTCAATCCCCTCTTTCGCCATAGCTGCCAACGTGAAGTATTGGATCGGATTTTTGTGGATGATGATGTCTGGCTTGACGGGATAGAGACATGGAATGCGAGTTTTTGCGGTATTTATACCAATCGACTGGCAATGAGAACCAATCGGGAGGTGTATGGTTGGCCCGAGGTTGGCAACAGCGATGCGCATACAATTCATGCCATCGGGCGTGGTTGTACCTGGTTCGGAGGATCAACAGCCCAACATGTGCGCATTACAATTGAGTCTGGCATCTGCGCACCCGGTGGAAAATTGTGGCGTATGCATGATTATTTGCGGCTGGCGAGCCATCACATTAATAAACGTCGAAGGGATCGCCGGGTGCGGGTGGCTTAAATAACCACTGTGGCCCACTAGTTCAAATAGTACAAGTATGGTACAATAGGCTTATGTTTAGCAGACACATACAGCAACGAGTTCGGCAGATCGTGACCATGATCGTACGACCATTGGCTGGACTTGGTGTCACTCCAAATACCTTGACTGTATTGGGGCTGATGCTTAGCATCCTGACCGCTGTTATCATCGCTCAAGGTTTGTTTCTGGCTGGTGGCTTGCTGGTGCTGTTTGCAGGAATCTTTGACATGTTTGATGGAGCGATGGCCCGTGTTCGTAATGCCTCTACAACTTTTGGGGCATTTGTCGACTCGACGCTTGACCGCTATTCAGAGAGTATAATCCTGTTTGGGTTGCTCTTTTATGCATTGCAAAGACCAGTAATACAAGATGGCTTCTGGCCTTTTCGTTACGAGCAATCCTGGATGATTACACTTGTTTTTATTGCTGCGGTCGGTTCATTGATGGTTAGCTACGCGAAAGCGCGTGCTGAGGGTTTGGGCTTAGAGTGTAAAACTGGCCTGCTGGCTCGCCCTGAACGTGTCGTCATCCTGGCTATTGGGCTTTTAAGCGGCGCTGTTATCTGGGCGCTGATGATACTGGCGATTTTTTCGAATGTGACAGCTATCGAGCGTATCGTCCATGTCTGGCGTGTCACCCATCAGCCCATAGCAATGACTGGGGTGAGAAATTTCTCCTCCGACGGGCATATGAATGAGACAAAAAATAGCTCAATTCAGCAGCAGGTGCCAATAGGGGCAAACGAAGGAAAAGAGCCTTCTGTTCCATCTGTACACACCGCCATGCCGCCGTTCAATGGTGGTGTACAACAAGATTAGGGTAACGGCATAGACAAACAGACCGGACCGGGTCGCACATTTAGTATAAAAAGTTTATTGAGAATTAAGTGGAGGCAGACGTAAATTCTGCCCATTCACACAACGCGGATTGGTGATAGAGGCTGCAAAGGGTAATGCAATAAGATTTAACAGCAATTCATCCATGTACCCTCTCCCGAACACCCGTTGCATTTACGTGAGACGACTGGCGAACGGTCAGAGTTCGCCTGAACCACTTACAATCGCATATTCTCTATGGTTATAGCCCGTGCTCCGGTCCATTACTGCTGAGACTGGAGATCTTAGTGACAACACAAAATATCGAACCGGAGAACAGCGACATCAATGAGACTGTCGTTCAGCAATCACCTGCCTCCGAAACTCCTACAACCTCTGCTGAGGCGGAAGTTGCTATGCCTGCAAACGAGCAGGATACTCAACCACAAGAGATAGAAATAAAAACATCTGAGAAACAGATCGAAGAAGAACCAGTACGTTCTTTCACCGACTACATTGAGGAATTTCGTCAAAATGAGGTTCATTTTGGTTATCTCCTGGAAGAGCCGCAAGCGGAGCCATTCTCTGCGTTGATTCCAGGCGAAGATCAAGGTGGAAGCGAATTTACACCAGACTGGACGAATACACCCTTGGGAGAGAGTGCTCTTCTTGAAGGAACGCCATTTGCTGTTGAGGATGTAGAAGCCGACTCAAGTACTCAAATCGTCTTACCTGTTGGGGACAATGGCAATGGAGCAGAGGAAGCAGAGGAACTACAAGTACTTCCTGCAGCCGAGGAGGAAGCCGTTTCTCCTACTGTGCATCCAACATCGCCGCTTTTACGACCTTCATCGCGCGTTCGTTTACCTCGTCATGGTGGCTTGCGGCAACGTGAGGAGTCTGTGGTAGAGGGAGAGGCACAACAAGAGCAAAATAATGAAACAACAATAGTTACTCCTCCTTCCATTGAAGATACAGATAAAAAAGATGCAACTCCTCTAGAAGAGAAACCACGCCCGGAGCGGCGTTATCGTTTTGATCGACGAACACCCGCGGCATCAACTATGGCAACTCCAACACAGCCGCGCACAGAAGAGAGCAAAGGAAGTACTACCTCATCTCAAGGCTTTCCACGCACAGATAACGAGCTTGTAGGTGAGCGAGAGGAGCAGGTTAAACAGCTCCCTGACGTGGCTCAGTCAACAGAGCAAATCTCACCAGCACAAGCGGTTGTCCAGGAGCAGGGGGTAACACAAACTGCAGAGGCCGAAAAAGGAAAACCCGCTAAGACTACCCATGATGCCCGACGTCGACATGGACAAGAGCGACAACGTGAAAAGGTGCAGGCAACGCCCACTGCATCAATACCCGTTGCGCCGGAAGTCACAGCGCCGGTTGCCGAGATCAGCGAAGCGCAAGTTCCAGAAATTGCGCTTGAAGATTTGCCTCCACTGGAATACGCAGAATTGCAAGCTGCCAGCTCACGGAGGCG
>JBKPBA010000535.1:0-7185 GCA_046726675.1 Chloroflexota bacterium | reverse complement strand
CTGTTATGTATGTTTCTAATTGTGTCATAAAATAGAGTCCTTTCCTTTTCCAGATTTGTTTTATCCTATCAGGGGAAATGCAGATTGTCTAGACTTTTGATCAGGAGGCAACAGATTTTGGACTTATCCACAAATTAGAACGTTTGTACACATAGTTATCCACATTGTCTTTAAGTTAACCAACCGCATACAACATGCTAAAAAAGAATACAATAGTAAAGAGTAAATTTGGATAAGCATTCTCAAGGAAGGAGAAAATCATGTGTGGTCGGTTCACACTTCATGTCGATATCAAAACAGTTGCCGAGCAATTCGGTGTGCCAGCTGCTCTAGAAACATCGCCACGCTACAATGTCGCGCCAACACAGGAAGTTGTCTCCATAATGCGTAATGGTGCATCACACCTGGCCTTGTTGCGCTGGGGATTGATTCCTTCATGGGCCAAAGACGAATCGATTGGTTCGAGAATGATAAATGCCAGGGCCGAGTCACTAACTGAGAAACCCAGTTTCAAGGGGTTATTACGCTCAAAGCGCTGCATGATCATTGCCGATGGTTTTTACGAATGGCGGAAAGAAAATGGGTCCAAAACTCCCATGTATATCACACTAAAAAGTGGTGAGCCTTTCGCTTTTGCTGGACTATGGGATCAATGGAAAAGTCCCGATGGCCAGCAAATACGCACCTGTACGATTATCACCACTGACCCGAATGATGTAGTTGCACCAATTCATAATCGCATGCCTGCCATTCTCGTACCCGACGCCTACGAAACCTGGCTTGATCCAGATGTGCGCGATGAACACGCGCTATCGCATTGGCTTTCACCCTATCCTGCTGAAGAGATGACGGCACGTCCCGTTTCGCGCCTGGTGAATGACCCAAAGCACGATAGCCCGGAGTTGATCGTATAAGGAGCATCGAAAGCTTGTGTTAATTTCACTTTTTGTAGTGGCATAATTGTAGACACAATAACCATTGTCGCGACACAGCGACACATGCTATACTAGGAAAGTCTCCTGTGGAAGTTGCAAATGAAACAGGAAGGCCATCAAGGGGTGTAGGAACCTGATATCTAGACGAAGGAAGGGCCAGGAACCGAAGGACTTGATGCAGACCCACACAGACAGGCGTAGTCCTTCACAAGTCAAAGTGGGCCACCGAGAAGGAGCCGAGCAAGGCAAAGTACAAGTCTTGACTCGGTTTTTTCATGCCCATTAAGAGCCGATGGTCGGACTCGAACCGACGACCGGCGGTTTACAAATTCGTTTTCTCTCGTCTGCTCCGCATTATCGTTGTCCACTGCGTGCCCGAATTGAGCGGTTCGGTTCCACTATGATCTACCGTCGTCCACCCCTGTCAATCGTCGGCTACGCTTTCAGTTTTGGGGTTTTCCGAACCCGAGGTGAGTCGGTTGAGAACCGGGACCCATGCGCTATACAGGAGGGACGATTCATGGTTTTGTTTGTAGAGCATCCCTCCGAAGAGTATCACCCGCCGGCATAGCCAATGACATCACTGCCCCCAAGGGTGCCAGAGGCATTCCAGTACATGGGCCGCTCGACCACACAAGGACCATTGCTCGAGTGTACCGCCAGCGAGATTTCATAGCCGTTGTAGCCGTCAGTGGGGTGATACAGGTGCTGCATCACCACTGCCACCATGTCGACCGTGTAGCGACTGTGCCCCAACACCTGCACAGAGAAGGTGTAGAGCGTGCCCACCGCATTGGCCACCGTCACGGTGATCGTTTCGCTGGTAGGGGTGGGATTCTGGATGGTCAACCACTCATCATAGCCCAGGTTGGTGTAGCCCTCGGCGAAGCTGTAGGCGCTCACCCCGGCTGGACCCACCTGCCCCAGCACATCAGTGCCACCGGTGGCGCGCGTGGTGCGCCCATCACCCACGTGGTCGTAGCCAAAGTACAGCTCGCGCTCCACCACAATATTGGCCCCGCTCGATTTGATCTCGGCAGAGACCGCCTGGGAGGTGGCACCTGTGCCAGCGGTATTGACATTCCACACCACCTGGCTGAGCGGATTGACCGTGACCGGAAAGGCATGGGCGGTGCCATCGTCATACTCCAGGGTGATGGTGACCGCGGCGGGCGTCTTAGCCGGATCGAGATTGGCGAGCACGAAGTACTGCTGGAAGTGGCCCCCGGTGTAGCCCTCGGCAAAGAGCCAGTCACGGGAGAGACTCGCCACCCCGATCACATCGGCGCCTCCCGAGACGCGGCCGGCAGTGCAGCCAGTGATGCCACTGAAGTAGGTGGGCCGCTCGCTCACCACCGGCTGGCTGGAGCTGAGCACCACCGAGACGCGACTGGGAGTAGCCTGCGAGGGGAAGAGGGTGCCGCGGCTGTGAGGGGCGACGGTGAGCGCCTGGGAGCCAACCTGCTGGCCATGGGCATAGTAGGTGGCGGTGACTGCCGCCGCGGTGGCACCCGGATTCAAAATGGGCAAGAACGAGGAGGAGTTGCCCCCTCCTGGTTGGCTACCGACGGGCAGGTCGGCGAAGTAGTAGGTGGTGCCGGTATGGGTGACACCCACGACATCGCTGCCACCGGTGGTGCCCAGAGCGCTAAAGTACATGGGCCGCTCGGCCACGATGCCGCTGCACTTGGGGGTGGCGGTCGTATCGACGCTGACGGTGGCGGCATCCGAGATGCCAGGGCCGCTGGGAGCGGTGCCCAGGTCGCCATCGACCCATTCGGTGACGCGGTGGGCGGCCGGCACGCTCACGGAGACGGTTTTGGTGCCAGCGGGGCCGCGATCAGGTTGGGTCAGGTAGGTGATCTTCACCTGGCAGGGGTTCGTGGTGGGATTACCCATGGTGAGAAACTCTTTGAAGCCGGCTCCGGCGCGTCCCTCGGCAAAGTACCACACCTTACTCACCGGTCCTGAGACCGGAGGAGGTGTCGGGGTCAGTGATGGACTAACCGTTGGCGTAGGAACACCAGATTGAATTGCTTCCGCTAGTTTATTGGCGAACTCCTCATTGAACCAGATCCGATTCTGCCCATCGACATTCAACCCATCATACGGATGGCTATTTGCCGTTGGTATATTGTAGATTGTAAACGAACCCGAACCGCTATCAGGAAAAGATCCAAAGATGTTCTGCTCGGAGTCATCAAACCAGATGAGTCCATTGCGATCAACACTAATACCAGAGGTATGGGTGCTACAATTGCTACAGACTTTCTGATAGGCATACTCCGTTACACCCTTTTTCGTTCCAGGTACAGCCTGCGCGACTTTTAACTCCCCTATCATGCCAACCCACCCCTCAGACCACCAGATATTCCCGTTTGGATCTACTGTAATCTGGTGAGGTGTCAATCCATTGGTTGATCCATCGCGAATCTTAAACTCCTGCAACTGCCCCCCTGAAGTGTATTCACCAACGAGCGCAACCGATGGGTTATTTTCAGCGAACCATACATTGTTGGAAGCATCGACTACTATCCCATATGGTTGGCTGTTCGACGCAGGAGTAGATACTTCCACAAATTTCTGAGTGACCGGATCGAAGCAGCCAATTTTGTTCGTAAAATGCTCTGTAAACCAGACCTTTCCGTTGAGGTCAACAGCTACACCCCACGGCCCAGCATTTGCCGTTGGAACGGTCCACTGCTGGAACGCATTATTACCAGGGTTGAACATACCGAGAGCGTTATCCATTGGCATGGGAAACCACAATCGTCCTTGGGTATCGAAGGCCAGAAAGAGCGGTTGAGCATAGCCTGAGGGGAGCTGGTAGGTTTTCATCCAACTTGAACTCGACGGATTATATTCAGCAATCTTTCCCGGTGGTGTATTTGAGTTACAAGTCGGAGCAGGATCACAGCCTGGGATAGCCAGCCAGACATGCCCGTTGCTATCAAAGGTAGTGCCCCATGGAGCTTCACCAGCAGGAATAGAGAAATCCTGAGTTGTTATCCCACTTGCATATGCTGAGTGGAAATTATTTCCAACAATACTGAAAGCCATAAGAAGACTGCCAAGAAGTATTGTTAATGCGAAGAGACCCAGAGTCATTTTTCTTTCATTCACGATAGAAATCGCCTCCTTAGACGTCGAGGAACCCACTCAGGATACTGGCGCGTTCCTGAAGATGCATTCTTGAGTGCTACAAATTACACCAAGTATCGTGGGAAGAGGGCTGTTGTTTCATGGTGAAAAGGTTAAGATATGATTAAGAATCAAAGGATAAAGTTAATTTTTGGGCGGTATTCCATCTTTCGGGTTCGTCTTACGCATATTTTACTCATATTGTTATGTTCTAGGAAGAGCAACGTTATTCAATATAGAGTTTTAGAGGGGGAAGATAAAAGGAGAGTTTGTATGAAGCAACGTAAGCTAGTATTTATTGGGATTCTTTTGAGTGTATTGATTTCACTGAGTATTACTGTAGAGAGAACGCCTATCAGAACGCAAGCAAAGATCGATCATCAGTATAGTCTTCAAAATCTCACTCAGTACGTCAACCCATTTATTGGAACAGAGCCCGTTTCGGTCTCATATAAGCCTAAGCCCGTTGGTGGATATACCTTTCCTGGTGCTGATGTGCCTTTCGGCGGCGTTCAGTTCAGTCCAGATACCACATCTCATCCACCAGGTGGATATTCTTATAAAGATACGGAGATTACTGGCTTTAGCCTGACTCATCTCAGTGGCGCAGGTTGTACGATTTATCAAGATATACCTTTCATGCCGTATGTTGGGGCCATCACGTCGTCGCCTGATAGCAATGTCTCTGCCTTTGGGTCGAGTTTCTCGCATAAAAACGAAGTAGCACAGCCTGGCTATTATAGTGTGCAACTGGGTAGCCCATCCAATGTTCAAGCTGAGTTGACGACGACGCAGCGTACAGGTTTTGGGCAATTTACCTATCCAGCCTCGTCATCTTCAACAATGCTTATCTACTCAGGTAGGAGTGCCAATGGCAATAGTAGTGCCAATGTCACTATCAACAGTGGGGGTCAAGTAGTTACAGGCTACGCAACCAGTGGGCACTTCTGTGGCAGTAGTGATAAATATAAAATCTATTTTGCGGCCCAGTTCGATGGCCCCTTCACGGGTTATGGCACCTGGGCCGGCACGAATGTTAACCCAGGAGCAACGTCAACTACCGGGACCCATAATGGAGCATATGTCACATTCAAGACCACGGCGGGTCAGCAGGTGCATGTCAAAATTGGCATCTCTTACATCAGTGTCGCCCAGGCTCAAGCAAATCTCCAATCCGAGAATCCCAGTTCGACCTCCTTTGGGACTATCAAAAGTGTTGCCAACACTAGTTGGAACAAGATGCTGAATATGATCCAGGTCAGCGGCGGCTCTACAACCGATACAACTATCTTCTATACATCTCTCTACCATGCGCTGTTGTTCCCCAGTATCTTTAGTGATGTGAACGGGTCCTACCTGGGCTTCGACAAAACTGTTCACACTCTACAGGCAGGCCATGTACAATATGCCAACTCTTCTGGCTGGGATATCTATCATGGTCTGATCCCCTTGCTGGCCATGCTCTTGCCCAACCAGGTGTCGGACATGATGCAGTCGCTGGTCAATGATTACACGCAAAGCGGCTGCTTACCGAAGTGGGCTGTTGCCAATGGCCATACCAATGTCGAAGATGGTGACTCGGCAGATCCTATCATCGCCGAGGCCTATGCTTTTGGAGCTACTCACTTTGATACCACGACTGCTCTGCAAGCGATGCTCAAAGGAGGGTCGCAAAATTGCACCTCTGGCAGTTATACTGAGCGTGCAGGATTAAGCCAGTATATGAGTGATGGCTACATCCCTTATGGCACCACGGGTCTTAACGGAACTGCCTCCGCGACGCTCGAGTACACGACCGATGATTTTGCCATCTCGCAGTTTGCCCAGGCCCTCGGCGATTCGAAAGATGCCACGAACTTCTTGCAGCGAGCACAGAATTGGCAGAATGAGTACAATAGCACAGACGGCTATATTGAGCCGCGCAATGCTGATGGTACATATCTTTCAAATTATAATCCGACAAGTCCCCTTGGCTTCCATGATGGTGATGCCGTCCAATATACCTGGATGATTCCCTACAATATCGCAGGATTGTTCAGTGCAATGGGCGGAAACGCAAAAGCTGTTAGCAGGCTCAACAACTTCTTCACACAGTTGGACGGCGGCCCGAAATCACCATATGCGTATATGTCGAATGAACCTGATTCAATCGTTCCATGGGAATACGACTTTGCCAGTCAGCCCTGGAAAACACAGGTTACTGTGCGGAACGTCGTCACGCAACTTTACACCGCGACGCCTGCCGGCATGCGCAATAACGATGACCTTGGAGAGCAGTCTTCCTGGTACATGTGGGGCGCGATGGGCATGTTCCCTGCGTATCCGGGTACAGGAGATGTGGTTCTGGGTAGTCCACTCTTCCCTCAGATCACTATCGCCTTGGGCAGTGGCAACCTTTTACAAATCAGTGCTTCGGGTGCTGCTGATAATGCGCCTTATGTTCAGAGTTTGACCGTCAATGGACAATCCTCTACCAGGTTATGGCAATCATTCTCGACGCTGAAGAATGGAGCAAACTTCCAATTCACCCTGGGAACGAGCCCGAACATGTCATGGGGTGTGGGGGCTGCAGATGTACCCCCTTCCTTCAAGTAAGTGAATTACAGGGCGGGGCTTTCCCCGCCCTGTAATTTCACAGGTATTCCTCCACTTTAAATGTAATATCGCAGGTTAGGGAAATACTTGAATACGTTTATGATGGATCAGGTTATGCATGGCCTCCCTCCACTCTGGTGGAGGGTTCTGTAGCATTACGCTTGCTTTATCAGTCCCAGCCAAAATCGTATCCGAGAAATTTATAAAGGCGATCATTGTAAGGCTCGAAATAGGAGACGAGGCGCTTCCTTATAGCGGGATCCATTATAGGCGGCGCAACCGAATCTCTAGACTTATTGTATTGTTCGTATCCTCGTTTAAGACTCCTGGGTTCTATGAGGGGCACATCCAGAAACATTAGAACCTTTTTGTATATTGCTCCCGGGTCTGCGGAGAAATCCTCGCTCTTTATTACCAGTATCTGCTCTCTGGGAAAAAGGCTCATCCATCTTTCTAGCTGGTCTACATAAATACCTCTAGCTAAATATGAAGCGCGCTGGAAACTGAAGTCGTG
>JBKPBA010000534.1:0-3625 GCA_046726675.1 Chloroflexota bacterium | reverse complement strand
CAGTTTGATGAAGCGGCTGATCGCCTGGGGCTTTCGCAAGCATTGCGAGCTATTTTACGCAAACCCAAACGTGAGTTGATCGTTAATTTTCCGGTACGAATGGACAATGGGGATGTGGAAATGTTTACGGGATACCGTGTACAGCATAATATCAATCGCGGTCCCGCTAAAGGGGGTATACGCTTCAGCCCCGAGGTTTCGCTCGATGAAGTGCGCGCTCTGGCGATGTGGATGACCTGGAAATGTGCGGTTGTGGGTATTCCATTTGGCGGAGCAAAAGGTGGTGTGATCTGTGATCCTCATAAGTTGTCACGTAGTGAACTTGAGCGATTGAGTCGAAGGTATGCCACGGAAATTTCTATTTTGATCGGCCCCGATAGCGATATTCCTGCCCCGGATATGAATACCAATCCACAGATCATGGCCTGGATGATGGACACATTTTCCATGCACAAAGGCTTTTCTATTCCTGCCGTGATTACCGGAAAACCTCTGGCCATTGGTGGTAGCGAAGGTCGATTAGAGGCGACTGCACGAGGAGTGCAGTTCGTAGCGATTGATGCTATGCGTGACCTGGGAATGCGACCAGAAGATTGTTCTGTAGTTATTCAGGGATTTGGTAATGTTGGAAGCATCTCGGCTCGCTTGCTGCATGAACTAGGCTGCAGAATTGTTGCTGTGAGCGATATAAACGGAGGTGTTTATAATGCAAAGGGCATTGACATACACCGCGCGCTACGGCATTCCAAGGAACATGGAACACTACGGGGTTTGCCAGATACTGAAGCAGTCACAAATTCTGAACTGCTTGAGCTTCCATGTGATGTATTAGTGCCCGCCGCTTTAGAAAATCAGTTGACCACAAAGAATGCTTCGCGGATAAAGGCCCGTCTAATTATCGAAGCTGCGAATGGTCCCACAACTCCGGATGCAGATCATATACTCAATGATCGAGGCATCATGATTGTGCCCGATATCCTGGCGAATGCTGGGGGTGTGACGGTCAGTTACTTTGAATGGGTGCAAGACTTGCAGCGATTCTTCTGGGCCGAACACGAGATCAATAATCGGCTGGAGTCGATCATGACCCGTGCCTATCGGGCTTCGCGTGCGAAAGCCGACGAGCAGGATACAAATCTGCGCATAGGGTCGTACCTGTTGGCTGTAGCGCGTGTGGCCGAAGCTACTGAGATACGCGGTGTATATCCGTAAGCACTTACTCCATATACAGTATTTTCAGCCAGATATCCTGACTGTTCCCTCCGTCAGGAGCATTCCAGGCAGGTTCGAGTGAGAAGATCACGTTAACCCGCGAACCTTCATGAAAGGAGTTCAACTGTGCACCGCCGCGTAAATACGAACCGTTGAATTGAATGTTGTTGATGCTAAGACGCACACGTAGATGACGTCCTTCGGGACCACTTGTCCAACGACGGATGAGACGCAGGCCATCCATTCTAAAGGTGGGTTCGGGGTTGCCCGCGCCAAATGGGCTAAGCAGGCTTATTTTGTGATAAACATCGTAGGTAAGTTCTTCAGGCTTGTTGACAAACAGGTCAACTTTACGTGTGCCTATTGAAGCAAGGGGCTCTTGTTCTGTAACGATACTTGTGAGATCGGGTGTTTCCTTATTTTCTGTTAAAGCTTCGATAGATGATTGGGTATTTTCATACCAGGTTAGCAAATGCTTACGTAGTTCTTCGATATTGGCATTAGCGATAGTGAAACCTGCGGCCTGGGCATGCCCTCCGTGACGTTCGAATAAATCGGCACGATTGCGGAGAGCCTCTATGATATTGAAGCCTCCGTAGCTGCGTGCGGAGCCACGGCTTGACTCTGTGTCCTGGCTGAGTACGAACACAGGACGTTTGATTTCTTCGGATAGTTTGCTGGCTACCAGGCCAATTATACCCTCCGGCCAGATATCTTTATTACCATAGACAAGAACAACCTGGTCGCTGGATAGCCCTTGCGCTTGCTCTCGTACGAGCTTCATCAACTCTTCTGTTTGTTGCTGGCGTGACTGGTTAAGCTCCTCCAACTCCTGTGCATAGACACGAGCTTCTTCAGCATCGTCTGTGGTCAGGAGATGAAAAGCGGTGCCAGCGTGCTCCATGCGGCCAGCAGCATTGATGCGAGGGCCAAGAACATATGAAATGTCGCGTTCGCGCAGTTTTCCAGGTTGCAGATTTGCAATCTGGATAAGCGCCCGCAATCCTGGATTGCTTGTGTGGTTCAGTTGTTGCAAGCCCAGGCGCACAAGAGTGTGGTTTTCTCCTAGCAGTTGCGCCACGTCTCCAATTGTGCCAATTGCAACGAGATCTAGTAATTCCTGAGCCTCCTGTTCTCGATTGTATATATGAAAGAGCGCCTGCGCCAGCTTAAAGGCGATACCTACACCGCAAAAGTAACGTTCACTGTAAGTGTTATCTGGTCGCCAGGGATTAATCATAGAGTAAGCCTGGGGAAGTTGCTCGGGTGGTTGGTGATGATCAGTAATGATGATATCGATGCCAAGATTTTTTGCGTATGCTACTTCTTCGAAATCAGAACTGCCACAATCAGTAGTGATAATGAGCGAGGTTCCCCTGGCTTTGATCTTATCAATTGCTTCCTTGCTCAAACCACGTGTATCGAAAATACGATGAGGAATGAAGTAATCGAGCGGGGCATCTTGATGCTTAATTGCTCGTAAGACGCGAGTCAACAGAGCTGCTGAAGTGACACCGTCCGCATCAAAGTCGCCGTAGATAGTGATGTGTTCGCTGGCGGCAAGAGCACGTTGAATACGCTCAAGCGTGCTGTCCATGCCGGTCATAATCAGGGGATCTGTTAGCTGGTCGTAGCGGGCGTCGAGAAATTTGCGCATGGCTTCGGGTGTTTTGATGCCCCGGTTGTTGAGCAATTGGGCGTGGAGATATGCTATGCCGGCTTGTTGGTATTCTGAGTATTGGGCTCTTGTTAATGGGTCATATATGGTCCAGGATGTAGATCGTGATAAGTCCACATGTTTATCCTTAGTTAGTCGGGTAGTAATCGTAAAAAGACTTCGTTACCCAACAGGCGACCTCGTTTACTCAGGCGAATCCATTCATGTTCTTGCTCCAGCAGTCCGGCTTCTTCCACTGTACGCAAACGCATGCCTACGAATTGGGTAAATGGTTCGGCAAAACGTTCCTCAAATGTTGGTAAATGCAGGCCCTGCGCGGTTCGAAGCCCCAGAAAAGCAGTCTCAGACATCTCTTGTATGCGATCAATTAGTTCGCCTTCTGCCTCTGGTCGCTGCTGCTTTTTAAGCAATTTAATGTATTCTTGCGGGTCAAGAATATTAGAAAAACGCCTGCCTCCAAAGAAAGAATGCGCCCCGGCCCCCATACCGATATAAGGAAGATTCTGCCAGTAAGTCAAGTTATGGCGGCTCTGGTGTTCTGGCAATGCCCAATTCGAGATTTCGTAGTTCTCGTAACCCTCTGCTTGCAGACGCTCGTCGGCATATTCATACATGTCTGCACACAGATCTTCGTCTCCTGGTATGATACGCCCTTCGTTTGTCCAGGTATAGAAAAGTGTACCCTCTTCAATAATTAAAGAATAAAGTGATAAATGTTCGGGATGTAAAGCCAAT
>JBKPBA010000533.1:0-4271 GCA_046726675.1 Chloroflexota bacterium | reverse complement strand
GGGTTACAACTCGCTCAACAATGGCTGTGTCATTGACTGGTTCGGCCACTCCCTCGATGATCACCACCTCACTTCCACTCTCAAGATGTACCGTGATTGCAGGACGAATAGCCAGATTCTGCGCAGCAAGTGAACCCGTGCTGAAATAAAAGGTATTGTCGAGCCAGATACCCCACACCGGGCGACTATGTGGTTTACCATCAGGACGAGTCGTCGCGATCCAATAGTTGCGCGCCCTGCTGAGTCGCTCCGTTGCCCACATCCATGGAAGCTTAGCCGACCCCACGTAGCCGCCAAACATACGAGGTCGGCTGAGTTCAGGATTGCCTCTTCCACCTGGATCAATTTGTGCTTCCATTGCATTCACCTTTTTAATCAGACCTGCTCCCCTACCTGTCGTCCCTCTAAAATAGCCTGTTCAATACGACGCGGTGCCACACAATCACCAATACGGAAGAGATGCGGGACACGATCTTTGAGCGCCATATATAGCTCCTGTGAGGGACGCTCATACGTTCCCAATACAACGACATCAGCAGGCAACTCTCGTTCGCCCTCAGCAAAACGATCAACGACAATGACCTTCCCTGGCTCGATACGAACGACCGTCGTGTGAGGTGTCATTGTCACACCATATGGCAAAACTCTCTGCTTCCAGAGAACTAGATCATGTGTAGCCACAAGATCACGACCAACATAATAATCCTCAGTAACGATCTCCACATTCTTTCCTGCTGTTGCCAGCAATTCAACTGCAGAGAGAACCCCGTGCGAGTCAGTCTCATCAATCACAACTACACGCTGCCCCTCGACTGGCTCTCCTGCCAGGACGCGACGAATATCTGTGACATGTGGCAGAACATGACCTGGGATAGGTAACAAACCCGTACCTGTATGCGCTCCAGTAGCAATAATAACTGTATGCGGAAAGCTGTCATGCTGAGCGTAGCGAAGCATCTCTACGGTCACTTCAATACCTGTGTGTACTTCGATACCAAGTTGCTCAATTTCTGACTGTAGAAAGTCGGTAATTAGCTGCAACTCGCCTCGACCAGGCCCTTTTGCCGCGAGTGCCACTGTCCCACCGAAGGTTGCCTCTCGTTCGTAGAGTACCACTTCTCGTCCTCTTAGAGCTGCTGTCCATGCCGCCTCTAATCCTGCCACACCACCACCGACGATAAAGACCTTCTGACCACCTTTAGCCCGTGGTTTTTCTGGCGGGAGAGGTTGAGCATATACAACATCAGGATTCACACTACAACTAATAGTGGCGTTCATGACGTCGCGTACCTGACAGCCCTGATTACAACTAATGCACGGCCTTACCCTCCTTGCACGCCCTTCTTGCGCGAGTCGGGGCAGATTAGGATCAGCGATCAATGCGCGAATCATCTCTACGCCATCGGCTTGCTCTTCTGCCAGTATACGTTCCGCCTGTGCTGCACTCATGATGCGCCCTGCAGCGAAGACAGGGATGTCAACAACTGCTTTGATTGCTTCTGCTAAGTGGACTGCATAACCCTGAGGTACGTGCATCGACGCATTGAAAGGGAACATGTGGGTGCTCAAAATACTCCCCATTGTCACCGTCACATAATCAATGCGCCCCGTAGCCACCAGCAGGCGTAAAATTTCAAGGCTTTGTTCAGGTGTCAAACCTGCCCAGGGCGCGAGTTCATCTGCACAGAAACGCACGCCCAGCACACGATCTCCGATAGCTGTTGCCACGGCTTCCAGTGTTTCCTGCACGAAACGGAGCCGATTCTCAAGCTCGCCTCCATAGATATCGCTACGCTGGTTTGTCAATGGCGAAAGAAACTGGCGCAATAGTGAACTATCTGCGATCTGAAGTTCAACACCATCTGCTCCAGCCTGTGTGACAGTGCTTGCGACCTGCGCAAAACCCTCGATGACGGCTCGGATATCGGCCTGCTCCATCTCCTTTGGCGTTTCGCGTGAGGAAACATCGGGCACAGGTGATGGCGCCCACAATTCGCGCTGGTGATGATCACTCGTTGATTGCTGTCCATTATGATTGAGCTGCACGAATGTCAATTTGCCATATGTATGAATGCGTTCGGCTACTGATGCGACAGCCTGTACAGTACCAGAAAGATGGCCGAGTACAGCGCTCTCATAGGGCATATCAGACACATGAACGATATGCTCTTCCAAAACAATAATGCCCGCTCCTCCCTGCGCACGCGAAGCATAATAGTCTGCATGCTGTGAACTGAGTAGATTGTGACGCGCAAGGTTTGTGGCATGGCTACCGAAAAGAATACGGTTGCGCGCCTCACGCGAACCTATTTTAAGCGGCTGAAAGAGCCTGTCATACATATGTTATACAAAACCCCTATCCTTCAAAAAATCTACCAACACCCTGGCCAATTCCTCTGAAGACCCCTTTACCAATTGTGTTTTCCGCCCTGTAGCGCCACCCGCTACGATCTCGCCGATGCGCTGGTATGCGCTATGTCGACTATCCGGCGCCGGAATATGTCGTGGGCGGGGGCGCGGTGTGTGTATCTCGAGCAGTGTCATTTCGTCTGCTGCATCCAACCATATATCGTTCATAAGTGGATGTGGATCAAGCACGGGAATCTCTGCTTTCAAGGCGGCAAGATGCGCTGGCAATGAAGGGTAGCGCGGCTCGTTAAGTTCGCCCGTAACGGTGATGAGTAGTGGGAGTTCTGCCTCTAAAAGCTCGCGATAACCTCGTTCCAGTTTGCGCGTCAACTGCAATGTCATCCTGAACGAAGCATCAGTGTCATCCTGAGCCAAGCCAATGTCATCCTGTAATCTCCCAGTGTCATCCTGAGCGCAGCGAAGGATCTCGTTCTCTTCTAGTATTTTGAATTGAGCAACGCTGGTTACCTGTGGTAGATCGAGTTGTTGAGCCAGGGCTGGCCCGACGATACCCGATGACCAGTCACTGGAGCTATCCCCACACAGAACCAGGTCAGGTGAGTATGTTTCACTTTGGAGATAGCCTGCCAACGCTGCTGCCACGGTAAAAGAACCCCATGCCTCGGCGTGCGTATTCCAGAGTCGCAGAGCGCTATCAGCGCCAATAGCCAGCGCAGCCCTCAGCGCTCCTTCAGCATCTTTTGGGCCGAGCGTGAGCACTTTGATGGTACAACCAGGGTTAGCAGCCCCGGGGAGACCGCGAGAATCGCCCCTATTATACAACCATTCCTTGAGGCGCACAGCGGCTTCGACTGCACAGGCATCTGCCGGGTTGAGCACTTGCACGAAGCGTTCATAGTCTACATGTCCCGTGATTGGATCGACGTAGACTGAGGCTCTATCAGGCGTTTGTTTGACACAGACACAAATATACAAAGTGTTCCCCCAACAAACTCCAAACTTACGATGCGCGGAAACTCACACCCCAGCCGCCACGTGGATACTCCCACTCAATTGCCTTGCGATCACATGCCACATAGCAGGTCCCACACTCAAAGCAATGCTCGTACGAGAAGTGCATCTCTCCTCCCAGTAGTTCAAAGAGACCAGCGGGACAGACATATACACAGGCAGTAGTGTCACACCCTACGCACGTCTCGCGGTTGAGTCGGATATGTGGCGTCTTATCGACTTTGAAGCGAACTAGCTCCAGACGCTCCTCTATCGGTTGCATTGTATAGCCTCTCTCCTCAGAAACAGTGTCATCCTGAAGAAACAGTGTCATCCTGAGCGAAGCGAAGGATCTGGGCCTCTATCGGCTGCATTATATAGCTTCTCTCCTCATGTAGCTAGAAAAAGAGCGCTCGTCCCGCCTGCCAGCCATCATGCAACAGGGTCAGTAAAGGCACCTTCTCGCGCATTGTACTAAGTACGACCCGCCCAAGTTTAAGACGCGGCTTGCCATTTGAGCGAAAAATATTTTCCATCGTATCACAGATCAGGTCAGGATAAACATTCTGTAAATGTTCGTTATTGATAAAAGCTGGAGCGTGTCTAAACTTCTTCAAATCTTTTAGTACGAAGCTTGATGCAAGTTGCTTGCGATAGCGTGCCATGCTCTGTGCCGAGAAATCATGATCGGCATGGGCCTGTTGCGCTACTGCTGCTGCTGCCAGCCCTGATGCAATGGCAAAATTCATCCCCTCAAGAAAAAGACCCGTGGCGAAAACGAATCCTGCTGCATCTCCCACAACCATCATGCCTGCGCGAGAAAGAGTGGGCAGCATGGACCAGCCGCCTTCGGGGATCATGTGTGCTGAGTATTCCAGCATCACACTATCACGTACAAGTGGAGCGATGGC
>JBKPBA010000532.1:0-4359 GCA_046726675.1 Chloroflexota bacterium | reverse complement strand
CTGCCACACCACTCAACAACCGAGTTAATAGCAGCAATCAAGCGATTGCCTTGACGTCTCTTTCATCGCGTTTAATCGTTTTACAGAATATGATCCTATATAATAAACATCTTGTCCCAACGGGAGCATCTCTCAAATATGGCAAAACAATCTATGGAAAATCAGCCCGAATCCCCTGAATCAGTGCAAGCTATCGAAGTACTACCTCTAGCAATAGGAGGGGTAATAGAACAGGATCAATCTCCTGAGCTAATCGTAGAAGAATCGCCGGAACAACCACTTTCCAGCGAGCGGCGACACATTGCAAAGTCAGCTACCCTTGTTATGCTTGGCAATCTTGGTAGCAGCTTAATGGGTATGGTACGGCAGATTGTTGTGGCTGCGCTTGGCGTAAATGTAGCTGGCCCGTTCAACTCAGCGCTTTTACCTGCGCAGACCTTCAATGACTTTTTGGTGAATGGCTCAGTACAAGGTGCTCTAATTCCCACTTTCAATGATTATTCAACGTCTGAGAAACGCCAGGAACTGCGCCGCCTTGTCTTTACACTTGTAAATCTCGTGATAATGTTTATGTTCGTTGCAGCCATTATTTTTCTCTTCATTTCACCCTGGTTCATCGAAAGCATTCTCGTACCTGGATACACTGCTGCTCAAAAACAACTTACTCTGCAATATTCACAAATCATCTTTTTCTCACTGCTCGCGTTGGGACCTTTTGCCGTTTTGTTAGCTGCATTATATGCGCTCAAAGAGTTCGGCTGGCCCGCGTTCGCTACCGTTTCATATCATTTTGGCATTATCATAGGTGCAGTCGTTAGCGGTTTACTTGGTGAACAGTACTTTGGACATCTTGGGCTCGCTTTTGGCGTCCTTCTTGGTGCTCTTGGAGAATTAGCCCTGCTTATTCCAGGAATGCGCAATCAACGTTTACGTTATCAGATTGTATTGAATCTGAAACATCCAGCTCTACGCCGTATCGTAAAGCTTTATATACCGGTGGCTCTCAGTTTCCTTATCAGTATGGGACTCATATTTCTTGATCAACGTCTGGCATCAAAGACCCCTGGTAGTGGCGCAGCGAACTATACAGCGATGCGCCTGGCAACGACACTGATACAGTTTCCAGTAGGATTAGTTGCCGCGGCTCTCTCATTTGCAGTACTGCCAACACTTTCGGAACATGTCAGGGCGGGAAATAGTGAGCGTTTCAAAGAGACACTCCTGCTTGGCTTTCGTATAGGCCTGTTGTTAATGATTCCTGCTGCCGCAGGCCTTATCGTCCTCCGAGAGCCGATTGTTGCCCTACTCTTCCAGCACCACAATTACTCGCATCAAGATGCTGCACGCACAGCGATTGCCCTGCAAAACTATGCCTACCAGCTTCCTTTCGTAGCTATGGACCAATTATTGATCGCAGCTTTCTATGCGCGGAAGAACACAATAATACCTGTTGTTGTAGGCATGGTAAGCATCCTGGGTTACCTTGCTGTAGCTCTGCCTTTCTGGAGCACAATTGGTATGCCTGCGCTTGCTTTTGCCAATACAGTGCAGAACTCGCTGCATGCTATAATTCTGTTAGTATTGTTGAGGGTGATCATTGGACATTTACGTATACGAGAGATAATTCCTACAGTGCTAAAGATACTCGTGGCAACTGTTGCCATGGTGGCTATAGCATGGGGTGCGCAGCTCATACTTGGGCATTTTAAAGTGTTCTCGCTTGATAGATTGTTTGGACAATTCCTGACAGTAGCTATAGCGGGTGGACTGGCGGTTTTGGTGTATCTTGGTTCAGTACTATTGTTGCGCATCGAGGAAGTCGGATTAGTGAAAGATGCTGTAATGGCTAAGCTTGGAAGAAAGTAGAACTAATGAACCAGTATGTCACTATTGGCACTGCTATCATAGTGCCCGGACATTGTACCGGCTGGAAAGCTACCCACGAACTCACCCGCCAGTTGCCAGGCGCATATGTGTAGACGAGTGTGGGAACAAAGCTGCATTTTGGGTAGATATATGGCATGTAACAAAAGAATCGGGACATCCGTAGGGGCCGATTTATCGCGCCCATCGCCGATTCATCGGCCTTCGATGGATATTCCGATATCCCCGGTTTAATAGTCAACCTGCATCAATCAAGAAGCAACTTGATAGATGACTGGCTTATATCTGGGCAAAGGAATAGGTTTGTTTTCAGCTCGAGCTGCTTCAAGCCAGGCCGATTTAGCAATCAGGACTTCTCTAAGCGCCTCTTCAGGAGTGTCACCAAAGGCTGAGCAATACTTCAAGTCGGGGATATCCGCAATATACCCTTCGTCTTCTTCGCTGTAGAATATATTGATATGGTAGTCTTTCATGTCTCGTTTGGTCTCATCATTACTCACACCCTCGCGAACAAGTCATTCTCACCGTCGACATCGGGACCCACTCTTGAGGCTGCCAGTTGATAGTACTCATTGCTGCGCCATCTGCGCAGTATCTCCTCAGGCAACTGTGCCATAGGGTTGTTCGGATCCATCTGCGTACGATGCATAGACCACGAACGACCTTTGGTATCATACCAGGGCCCTACATCAAGCCGCACGCTGATTAGTTCGTCGGGAATACCCAACTTTTCGGGATCAAGATTCCTGTAAGAACCCTCATAATTTTGCGACCTCATCCATTCACCCATTTGCCGCACAAAACTGCGCGGAAAGGCAGTATAGTAAAGCTTCGAGACCATGTGTGCTGGACCATGTTCAGGATATTGCGCGGCATCTGCCGCTGCATAAAATGCGCTGGTCGTATGACGATAAATGGCAATATGATCTGGATGCCCATAGGCTCCTGTTTCGTCGAATGTCACCATAACCTGGGGACGAAATTGGCGTATAATTCCTACAAGCTTTCCCACAACCTCTGCTGCACTCGCTTGAGCGAATGAGCGGGGATCATGGTTTTCCGGCGTACCCGCCATTCCAGAGTCTCGATACCCAAGAAACCACAGATTGTGCACTCCTAATACTTCAGCGGCTGCGCGCATTTCTCCCTCACGCACCTCGCCCAGATTTTCTGGAGTGGCCAGTGCAGGATCGGCGATTTCGCCAACCTCGCCACGTGTGGCATATATCAGGCCCGTTTCAATATCTAATGTGCTATACTTTAGCAATGCACCGCTCATTGTACCCTCATCATCGGGGTGAGCGAAAATACCCAATAATCGTTTCTTTGACATGGATCATCCTGTTCTTTCTCGTCTACCTTGCAATTCAAGGTACAACGCTACTGTAACACTCGCTAGAATTCCTGTCAATTAGATAAAGGTTCGACACTTATCCTTTAGGAATAGAACGAGTATTTGCTGTATGACTCTATCTTTTCTGTGAGAAATGTGATACATTTTATTTAACAGCTGTCGTAACTGCTCAGAAGTAATAGCAGAGGGCGAAGACCTTTTCCGGGGCGTGGGGTGTCCCCACATCTCTCTCTTCCTCTCTTCCGCCGCAGGCGGCATGATTCGAGTGGCTGAGTAGTTACAATGGGCAATAGAAGGAGGAACTGCACAATGACAAGGGTAGTATTAGATAAAGAGCTTCAAGAACTAGATACCCAGATTGTACACCTGGGTTCGCTTGTAGATGAAGCCCTGGGCCTGGCTCTTGAAGCCCTCGAATCCGGCGATATAGCGAAGGCTGGAATGGTCATAGAAGGCGATACGATCATCGATAGCCTGCGTGCAGCTATAGAAGAACATGCCATTCGGTTATTGACTCTGCAACAACCACTTGGGGGGCGAGATTTGCGCTTACTAACCTCTACGCTATCAATCGCGGGTGATCTCGAACGCACAGGCGATGGCGCCGCTGGTATTGCGCAAATAATCCTGCGTATGGCCCCGCTGCGCAGTAGCAATATGCCCCAAATAAACATCGAGCTAATTCCTGCTGGTGAAAAGAGCCAGATTACAGAAGCATCAATCTTGAGTAGTATGCTCGAACTTGGGCGAGAGGCACGGCGTGTCTTGCAAGGAACAATGGAGGCCTTTGCAAATCGTGATGCCAAAGCAGCTCGATACATCTGGGAGGAAGATGATGTGGTAGATGTACGTTACCACCTTGTTCGTCATGATTTGATGGCGATGTTGGAAGGGGCGCGCGCTATCCCCGCCCTCCAAAATGATGCCCGCATTTTGCAACGTGCAACTTACCTGCTCTGGATAGCTCACAAGCTAGAGCGTATGGCAGATCATTGTACGAATGTCTGTGAACGCATCCTCTTCATCGTTGAAGGTGAGTCCAGCATGAAACGTTCTCAATAAAAATTCTCAGTGAGTAGAGAAATGCAGGGGCGTCCCACGCGGGGGCCCCAGCAGTTCGC
>JBKPBA010000531.1:0-3456 GCA_046726675.1 Chloroflexota bacterium | reverse complement strand
GACCGATGATCGCCCAGGCAATGAAGGTGAAAGCCGCGATCACCAGCACAACGGGGACGAAGATGCCCGAAACGGTATCTGCCAGACGCTGAATCGGAGCCTTCGATCCTTGCGCCTGCTCGACCATGCGGATAATATTTGTCAGCACGGTATCTGCTCCGACTTTCGTTGCACGCATGCGCAAAGGTCCACGCTGGTTGATCGTCGCTCCGATGAGAGGCTCCCCTTCGACTTTTTCCACCGGAATACTTTCCCCGGTAATCATCGATTCGTCGACCGATGAGGTGCCCGAGAGGACTGTTCCATCAACGGGGACCTTTGCTCCCGGTCGCACTATGAGTTCATCTCCGACCTGCACTTGCTCAATAGCAATCTCGATCTCTTGTCCCGCACGCACGATATGAGCCGTACGAGCCTGCAGCCCGATCAGTTTCTTGATCGCCTCATTGTTCTGCCCCTTCGCGCGGGCTTCGAGATACTTGCCAAGGAAGATCAGGGTGACGATCAGGGCTGTCGTGTCATAGAAGGTGACGGAACCAACGATTTGCGGAAAGAAGGTCGCCACAACGCTCAGGATGTAAGCTGCTGTCGAGCCGAGTGAGACGAGTGTATCCATATTCGCACTGCCGTGGCGCAGCGACTTGATAGCCCCCCGGTGAAACTCCCAACCCACGACTGCCCACACAGGGGTAGTAAGAACGAGTAAAAGATAATTCTCACTTGGGAAGCGATTCATGAAAAACATGCTGAGGATCACCACGGGCACTGTGAGGATGATACCCAGGATCAACAGGTTGCGCATGTGGATAATCTCTGCCTGTCTCCTCCTGCTGAGCTCATCTGCTTGTAGCATACTCATAACAGGCGTACCAGATGTTTCGGTGACTGCGCTGGTTGCCGTCACTTGTACTGGTTGCTGCGTAGATATAATTTGGGGAGTCGCCTTATATCCAACAGCTTCTACTTTCTGCACCATCTGTTCAAGGTTTGTCTGCATAGGTTCGTACATGACGGTAGCTTGTTCAGTCGCCAGGTTTACGTTCGCATCCCTTACTCCTGGTACCTTCTTCAGCCCCTTCTCAATGCGCATAGCGCAGGAGGCGCAGGTCATTCCCTCTACTGCGAAAACCGCGCGACTGATCTCAGCAGTTTGATCTGAATGCATAGCAGTGTTTTCTTGTAGATCGCGTTCGGTCTCTGTAGCCATGTTTGTTTCCTTCTATTTAGAACCAAGTGAGTATACCCATTCCCACCCCATAGGGGTTTTAACCAAGTATATGTTATTCTGATTGTTCTGTCAAATGATTGAGTTTGAGATTCACTCACAAATCGGTCACAATGTTGGGCAACTTCGCGCAGAAGTGAATTTCGTTTCCATACCTGTGCTGGTTGCGAAAGGCCAACAAGGCGACACTGTTGATTTATGAGTGGATGTCAAACTGAGTGATAATTAGCGTCTTTTTTCTCGATTTTTCAGAGAAATGTCTTGTGTCAGGATACATAAATATGATAGACTATCTCCATACCCAGTGGGTATGGGTAAAACGAGAGGAGGAATGTATATGCGTGCTGAAAAGCAAGACGTACTCAAACGGCTTAACTATATCGAAGGTCACCTTGGAGGCATTCGTAAGATGGTTGAAGAGGACAAATACTGTGTCGATATTCTGCGCCAGACGTACGCCGTACGTAAGGCAATAGAGAAACTCGAAGCGATTATCCTGGAAAATCACCTGGAGACATGTGTCCCTGAGGGAATTCGCGACGGGAGGGAAGAAGCCGTCATTGCAGAGCTAATACAACTTTACAATCTAGCTGGAAACCGCTGAGTGCCATAGTGCCCAAACCATCATTTTCGGGGTAAAATAAACTTGATACTCTGGGCAATTTCGTAACGTTTTCGTAACGATTAGGAGACGTTTACTCCCTATAATTAAGCTCAGAGACATAGATAGATCTCACAAAGTCTGGCGATGACGCACAGGAAAGTGCGAGATGATAACGGTGATGGAGTAAGTTCCTATGGCAACACTATTACAGCGCTTGAGAATGAGGCGCGTAGCATTGGGTAAGCGCGAATCCCAGGTGATACAAATGCGCGATACAGATCATTCTCGACAAATGATGCCTCCCCCAATGGATATCGCGCCTAATGATCCCATCGTGGCATATTTCTTGAGTGCGCCTGGAGCTATAGAAGTCGATAAATTACACCTTGATTCGCCAGCATTACAAGCAATGAAGGATGCAGGAGTAAAGTTAGCGATACCACTGGTTAGTCAAGGAGAACTGGTTGGCTTGCTCAATCTGGGCCCTAGACTGAGTGAGCAAGATTACTCTACAGACGACCGTGGACTTCTCAACACTCTTGCCACACAATCTGCACCTGCCGTAAGGGTTGCTCAATTAGTACAAGATCAACAAGCTCAAGCTCGCGAAAATGAACGCATTCAGCACGAACTTCGTGTTGCTCAATTGATCCAGAAAACACTCTTACCCAAGGATCTCCCAGCACTTCCTGGATGGAAAGTGAATGCATATTACCAGGCGGCCAGACAAGTTGGAGGCGATTTTTATGACTTCATTTATTTTGATGATGGTCGATTAGGGCTCGTGATTGGAGATGTGACCGATAAAGGTGTACCAGCAGCCCTTTTAATGGCAACCACGCGTAGTGTTCTGCGTGCCGTGGCTCAGAGGGTGGTGAAACCAGGTCAGGTGCTAGAACGAGTCAACGAGATTATTTACCAGGACATTCCACCTAAAATGTTTGTCACCTGCCTTTATGCACTTCTGGACCCCGAAAGCGGACAGCTTCTGTACGCCAATGCAGGACATGATTTACCCTACCATCGCCATCGAATGGCCGAAGTTACTGAACTTCGGGCTACTGGTATGCCCCTTGGCTTGATGCCTGGTATGAAGTATGAAGAAAAAGAGACCAGATTGGCTCATGGAGAGAGCATACTGTTTTACAGCGATGGGATAGTAGAGGCCCACAATCCTGATCGCGGGATGTATGGCTTCCCACGATTAATGAAGTTGGTAGGGGAGTATGAGGAGGATACCTCCTTGAAAGATGTGGTACTGGAGGACCTGGCAGAATTCACAGGTCCTGGTTGGGAACAAGAAGATGATATTACGATGGTTACTCTGCAAAGATCGCAAGGCTATGGAGTATCTGAAATCGCTCATAGGTCTGTCAGTCCGGCAGAAGAAGGGAACTCGAGCAACGGCACTGATTGGCAAACACTTGCTGAATTGACAGTGCCCAGCCAACCAGGCAACGAACGCATCGCGATGGAGCAAGTCACTGAAGCCGTTGAGGGACTCCATTTGCCAGGCAGGCGTCTGGATCAGCTCAAGACTGCTGTAGCAGAAGCAACAATGAATGCAATGGAACATGGAAACCATTATCTGCCCGACCGACCTGTTTACATCAAAGTCTTGGCCTCC
>JBKPBA010000530.1:0-5917 GCA_046726675.1 Chloroflexota bacterium | reverse complement strand
GGTATAGATTCTTTCATTTTTCCCACTAACAACGTTGCCGAAAGCTCTCCATTCCTCAAGTGGAAATACCTTTCCCGTAGGGGCGAGTGTGGTGAGGAGTGGCCGGGTGGGCCTTTATGGTCGCCCGCCGTCACCCTAAAGGATGTAAAATCTGCCGAAATATGAATCAAGAGTGTTAGCCGTTGGTCTGAAATACAGGATGAGTATAGTACATTGAGAGGTTTTCAGCAAGAGGTGCAGTACCAGACGGTACAAATCAGCAGAGTTTTAAAACCGCCAGGGAAGAAAGTTCGCAGGTCAAAATGTTATGTTATGGTAACAGCACCAGTCAGGGAAAGACTGATAGCAGTGCATTTCCTGTTCTTAATGAATAATCAGCAGTTTTGGTACTTCTTAATACCAGAGAGGAGCGACACGATGAAACGCGTGCTTGAAGACCTGTTTCTGGGCCCACTGGCCTCGCCTTCCCTCAGTCAGGGATTTCGCTGGGAAGACAGCCGCCGGAGTGTACGGGTGGTCTTCGCTGGAGTGACCGTTGCCGATAGCAAGCATGTCGTGCTGTTACACGAATTTGGCCGCTTGCCCGTCTTCTATTTTCCGCTGGAAGATGTGCGCATGGATCTGTTGGAGGCGTCTGAGCATCGCACGCACTCACCGCTGAAAGGCGAAGCCTCCTACTGGACACTGCGGGTCGGCGACCGCATAGCTGAGCATGCGGCCTGGAGCTATCCCCATCCGTTGCCCGAAGAGCCGCAGATTCAAGGCTACCTGGCGTTCTACTGGGATCAGATGGACGCCTGGTATGAAGAGGAGCAACGGGTGTACGCTCATGCACGCGATCCCTACAAGCGGGTGGATATCTTGCCCAGTTCCCGGCACGTGCGCATCGTGCTTGGCGGCATAACCATAGCCGACACCCACCATCCCTTGCTGTTGCTCGAAACAGGTCTGCCCATCCGCTACTACCTTCCTGAACAGGATATCCGCATGGAGTTCCTGGAGCCAACTGCAAAAACCACCCGTTGTCCCTACAAGGGGATGGCAACGGATTGGTCCGCCAAGATTGGTGAACAGGTCTTCAAGGACATTGTGTGGAGCTATCACAAACCGATGCCTGAGTCTACACCCATCGCTCATTATCTGTGCTTTTTCAATGAGCGCGTCGATGCCATTTACGTGGACGATGAACTGATGCCAGTGCCCAAAACGATCTGGTCCGAGTAATCCAATTGCTTCGAAGATTATCTGGCACGCGAATTTGTATGCCCTTCAGCATACCGTTGGCTTTTGAGGTTCCAGATGTTGAAGCAGGCTGGTGCGAAGTTGCTCTCACACCCAACACAAAGCCGGGCCATCATTGACAGATAGGCATGTAACAAGTACACTTTCTCGTAGGGATCAAGGATGGTGGGCGTGCCTTTGGCAATACCACTGGCCGTCCTACCATTTGGCAGCGCGGAGTCTGTGTGGCCACTGAATGGCAGTTGTGCTCCCGCCTGAGCGGGCGCTTCCTCTGGCAGTGTAAATCTGCCCAACTGAGACAGGAGAGATTGACATGAGCGATGAGACCACGAAGAAAGAACTTCAAAGTGTCGACACTAACACCATGCCATGGGGAGAGCTTTACATCGAGCAGCGGAAAACCGGAGTTCCTGTCAAAGAACTCATTTCAGACCCGGACACTGGCATGTCTGTATTGAAGATCAAGTACGCTGCTGGATTCACCAACATCTGGCATCGTCACAATTGTTCGCATGGAATGTACGTGCTTGATGGAATTCTGAAAACGCACGCGGGTGAATTTGGACCCGGGAGCTTCATCTGGTTTCCAGAAGGAATGTTGATGGAACATGGTGCCACCCAGGACAACGATGTGACTCTCCTTTTCATTACCAACAAACCATTTGACATTCGCTACGCCTTCGAAGATCAAGAGCAGCAGTAGTACTGCACAGGATGTACTGAGAACCACACGAAAAAGAGAGGCTGGCATCGCAAAATGTTCGCATTGAAGCTCGCCTCAGCGAGAGGCCCCTCTCGCTGAGGCGAGCGCTGAACTCCAAGCCACTTGGGTTTGGAGCTCAGCGGGAGTCTTTCCTCATCGGAAGCACAGCCACTCTCTCGACCGGCTAGTGCATGGCATCATGATACGCCCAGCCATCGTGGTCGGGTGGCTCGATATCCTGTTGCGAGAGCAGCGTCGCGATCTGCGAACGATGATCGATGCCGTGGTTGATGGCCTGGATCACCACGACGATTGCCGGAGCCTCATAGGTCCCATTGTCAGGATGGAGGATCTTGCTCAACTCCCCCTGCTCCGCGAACGTGATCAGCGCTTCTCCCGACCCCTTTGCACGTCGCCGCAGTTCGTCGAAGTCTGGAAAATGCGTGAGGTCCCCAAGTGGAGGGATAGGGATTTTCCCAGTCAATGTCCGCGCATAGCCTTCTTCGGCAGCGAGCATGTGCATAAGGGTCTCTCGCACACTGCCAAACGTCCCTTTCGTGGTCGCGTCCAGGTGTGCGTCGGACAGGTGTGCACAGGCGTCGAGCAAACGCAGGTTCGCCCAGAGGTTTTACTGAAAAAAGTCGGGAAGTCCTGTGGTCATGGCTCTGATCTCCTTCCATAATCTGTCTTCTTACAACGCTTCGAGGAAACGATGGGGCAGAAAGAGGGGCTAGAGAGAGCAGGTCATCGCCTGCACTCTTGGACGCGAACCTGCTTTGCGCGACAGGGCAAAAGATAGCATCTATCGGCCTCAGGCGTGGCCTATTCAGGAACATCAGCGATGCGCTCGGCTTCTGATCCCTGCCTGACACCTGTTTGCTGTGCGCTTCTCCATACCCACTTCAGCACCATCTTGTTGCTTGCTTTCCCATCCGCCGTCTCTCTTTGGCTAAACCAGCGCGAATCGTCGCGCACGAATCACGTCACGCGGCATTCCATGCGGAGAACGGTTGAGCGCCTCATTCCCGATAAGAGACCCGCGAGCGTTGGGAGCAAGAATGGTGGTGTCTGTTTCACTGGTTGAACAGGAAACAGGATGGGGTTAGCGGCACACTGGCATAGATGTCAAAAGCTAGAATAGCTTGAAGCGGGTAATCTATTTCACGGCCAGTGGACGCCTGGTGTAGTTGTCTTACGCATAGATGGACACGACGACGAAGTTCAGCGCGAAGAGTCACGCCTGGTTGACCCACAAACACTGAAATCATTGCGAGGTGGTCGCTGGTTTGCTGCACCTCAAAGTGAGGTTGGAGCGCGCAAGCTGCGCGCTGCACTTGTTGAGACGCTGGTGCCTGCTGAGCAGACTGAGCAAATTCAAACTACGGAGGCTGAACCGATTATTGATGCTGAACGACGTCGGAGGAGAATACGGGCTATTAGGACAAGACTGGCTGAATTGGTGAACGTACTGCGCGAGAATACGCAACAAGGGGATTAGTGAGTTTAGTGCAAATCGCTCCTTGGCCCCGATATCACGCGTGTTGGGTTGTGGCCTCAGCTGGGAGCAGGAGCAGCAGCGCCTCAACCACCTGTGGATCGAACTGCGAGCTTGCACAGCGCCGCAGTTCCGCCAAGGCGGCGGCTGGCGCACACGCTTTTCGATAGGGGCGATCCACAATCATGGCGAGATACGCATCGACAACCATCAGGATGCGTGCCCCAAAGGGAATGGCCTTGCCCGCCAGATGGTCAGGATAGCCCTGGCCGTCCCACCGTTCATGGTGCGCACGAATCACGGGAGCCAGAGGACGCAACGCCGGGATGTGGCTGACGACCTCGGCTCCGACTGCCGGATGCGTCCGCATCAATGCCCACTCCTCTTGCGTCAGCGCACCAGGCTTCTGCAGCACGGCATCGGGGACCGCGATCTTGCCCACATCATGTAGCCGACTGACCAGCGCGAGCATCTGCGCTTCGGCAGCAGGCAAGCCCAGGGCCAGAGCCAGCTGGAGCACGAGGTCGGCGACTTGGTGGGAATGGTGACCCGTCGAGTGATCGCGTGCCTCCACCAGGATCACCAGGGCTTCTGCCATGCCCACCAGCGTAGCTTCTTCCCGCCCTCCCTCGGGCGGGTTCGCGGCGAAGAGGGCGCGCACCGCCGGATCGGTAGCCGCACGCACCTGGTTACGGCCAAAGCGCTTGGGCCCATACATGGCCTGAGCAGGGGCGCTGAGCAGGCCTTCGGGCTCCTGGGCTAGTCTGGGATAGCTCGCCAGACCCACGGAATACGTCAGATGGAGGTCACGGCCGACGCGGAAGGTATGGGCTGCTACCGTGGCGCGTATTTCCTCCGCCAGGTGGAGGGCATCCTCTGCTGACAGCTCCGGCAGGATCACCACGAATTCCTCGCCGCCCCAGCGTCCCACCGTATCCATGCCGCGTAGCTGGGTCCGCACCAGGTCGGCAAGCTCACACAGCACCGCATCGCCTACTGCATGCCCGTATCCATCATTGAGCGCTTTGAAATGATCCAGATCAAGGAACAGGAGAGAGCAAGCACGATCGTACCGTTGAGCGCGTTCCAGTTCCTGATCGAGCCGAGCAATCAGGGCACGGTGATTGGGCAAGCCGGTGACCGGATCAGTCGTCGCCAATGCCAAAATGCGCTCCTGTTTGCGTTGCTCAAGTTCTCTCCGTTCAGCCATAACAGCTGCCAAAATCATAGATGTTACAGCAACTATTCCCATAAAACTCTGTAATAATAAAAGACTCTCACTGAGTCTGCCAGGTGAGAAAGAGGCTAAGCCTTGTATTGTCCCTACAATGGCGAGAATTGATAGCGCAAAGCTGGCAGATAGTGCTCCACGCGCGCCAAATCGCAGTGAAGCCCAAATGAGTGGAGGGAACACCAAATACGTCATTCCGAAACTTCCATGATCCGTATGAAGAGGTTCTAGAAAGACAACCAGGCCAATTGCAAGGACGAACAACGTGAGTATTCCCATTTCAGCAATGCGTTTTCCTGATATGTTATCATGCGGCCATTTGCTCCAGGTAAGGAGAAACGGAGTGAGGATGAGGATACTAATCATATCTCCTATCCACCACGCTCTCCATGTAGGATAGTAAGATGAAAAAGCAATGACCTTCCCCAGGAAAAGACTGGACACCCCAAGAGTTGCACTGATGATGGCACTGAGGGGCATGGCAAGAAGAACCAGTAAAAGAACGTCCCTGAGGTGGTCAAGAGCGTGGCTAAACCTATTGCGCTTGAGCAAATAGGTCCCTACAAGGGCTTCAAGTGTATTTCCTATGCCCATGCCTACGGCAACCAAGAGTGGAGCACCATTGAAGAGGTTAACCAGAAACGCTCCCATGAGAATTCCTGGCCAAAGACGATACCCAAAAAGAAGCAATGCTGCCATTGCGATCCCTGAGGGAAACCAGACGAGCGTGGCAAACTTACTGACGGCATCCACGGAAAGGCCGAGTCTTGCTGTGCTGAAGTAGATGGCAAAAAGCGTGAGTATTTCTACCAAATACGAGAACAGGGTGTTACTCCACTTGCCATCCCTGCATCTCTCAAATGAGACACGAGAGGTAAATCGTCTCACTTCACTGATGCAATGAAGCGACTGGAGCGAGACTCTGGAGCAATATCCGTGTTTTACATGAGATGGATGCAATGGAAACTTCAGCTTCATATACTCATATGTCCTAAACAAGGCCAAGGGACTGTGCTTGCACTCTCATCTACGATTATACGCTTTACTGTCTCAGCAACACGAACAATATGAGTATATATTAACTAATCAATAATGAGAAGTAGATTAGTACTTTTAGATAATTTTTCATACCTATTATCCTATCGTGTTGCACAATGGTTGCAGCGATTGAGACTATACTATTCACGACCGTCAAATCACCCTGACCGTGTGTTCCTGACAGGAAGGTGTTTTGTCACTCCTGAAG
>JBKPBA010000529.1:0-6406 GCA_046726675.1 Chloroflexota bacterium | reverse complement strand
TGGTCACGGTATGCAGTTCGTTGATCTCCAAAATCCGCTCCACCCGCGAAAAGATCAACTCGATGTTGAGATCAGCAGCGAAACGACGTACTGATGAAGCATGTTCAATCTCCCTCAAGGAATTCTTTCTACTCTTTGTTTGTTTCTTTCAACAGAGCCTCAACCTCTTCAGTCGTTGGCAGAGACGGCAAAGCGCCCAAGCGTGTCACGGCAACAGCACCAGCAGCGCTTGCCCAATGCAGCGCTTCGGACATTACCGATCCTTCTGCAAGTCTAGCCGCTAATGCTCCGCAGAACGCATCTCCTGCTGCTGTCGCATCTACTTGTGTTACCGGAATACTGCGAATCCAGCGATGGGAGATTTGCCCCTTGCCGTACTCGTTCGTGCTCCAGACGCAGCCTTGCGCACCCAATGTGATAATCGTGTGTTTCACTCCCTTTGTGAGGAGCCGGGTCGCAGCCCGTCTTGCACCCTGGGGTGTATCTACAGTAGTCTCCGCGAGTCCCCCAGCCTCACTCTCGTTAACTATGAGTATATCTACACATGCGAATAGATCGTCAGGGAATGGTTCGCGGGGGACAGGAGCTGCGTTGAAGATCGTGGTCATGCCCGCGCCATGCGCAAATCTCAATCCTGCTGCAATAGTAGCCATACGCATCTCACATTGAGCCATAAAAATGCTTGTATTTATGACAGCAGGCGATTGTGAGAGAGTAGATTGAATAGCTTCCTCAACCATTTCAGCAGTCAGGGCCAGGTTTGCGCGCGGTAGGACGATAATTGCGTTCTGACCTGTGTCTGTTCCGATCATGACGCAGGCGGTACCAGTGCCGGTGTTGGGATCGCGAGTCAGATGTACATTGTCGATTCCTTCATTGGAAAGCGCGGAAAAAAAGGCATCTCCGAATGTATCAGTACCGACACGTCCAATCAGATAGACACTTGCGCCCAATCGTGCTGCGGCGACGGCCTGATTAAACCCTTTCCCGCCTAGAAAAGTGGAGAACTCGTCACCAATGACCGCCTCACCAGGGATTGGCAGGCGTGGCGCTCGTGCGACAAGATCGGTTATAGTGCTGCCAAGAACTATGACTGTACCCATGTGAGATGTCCCTCTAACATACTATCTGAGTCTCTTCAATGGCCACGAACCGCAATGGGACGTATACGCAGTGCAACCGAATAGATCGATGCAAAATTTTCTGGCGTAGTAAATCCCCTGGCGATGAAATCATGATATTTTTCCACGTAGACGGGTAAGTTATCTGCGGGTGGATCATCGATACTCAGATGCGCTTCGCCAGTGATGACAATAATATCCCCGCCTTTGCCGTTCCCGTCAAAATTAAGGGCTACCCTGGGGTTCCGCTGCAAGTGTACCAGGCGTTTGGCATCTGCCCGGCTATAAATGAGGATCGTTGAGTTAGTTTCATCCCATAGAAACCAGACAGGAGTTGGTTGTGGCATGCCCTTTGCGTCAACGGTTGTCAACCAGATCAGGCGTTCGTTGCGCAGCCGGCGAGCGACTCTCTCGCCAAATGGTGTCGATGGGTCTGGAAGTTGAAATGTCACGGTGTTACTCTTTTCTCATTAGAAATACGATACTGGCCAGCGTCTTCTTGTTGGCTCACTGCAAATTATATCCCAATAGAGCCTCGTGATCTATAGCTCTTCCTACATCGTACTTACTGGATCGATGTCAACTTCCCATCCTGGGGTATCGATTACTCTTAGCAGTGGGTGCAGATCTGGCCCTCGCGCAATCATTTGCCAGCGATACTTTCCGCGTATACGCTCCATTACAGCGGGTGCGGGTCCAACAATATCGGTCTGTGACAAACCAAGCCGATCAATCAATTGATCTAACGTTTCGCGCAGTAGCAGCGCCTCGTTTTGGGCACGTCGACGATTTTCATGACTGTAGGTAAACTTAACGAACTGACGAAATGGGGGATATCCATAACGTTGTCGAGCCTCAATCTCTGCGGCATAAAATTCGTGGTAATCATGCCTTGAAGCCGCTTCGATACAAAAATGCTGTGGATTGAAGGTCTGGATGATCACCTTGCCAGCATCTTCACCACGCCCTGCGCGACCTGCTACCTGGGTAAGTAGTGTAAACGCTCGTTCAGAAGCAGAGAAATCAGGAAGTGTCAGAGCGATATCAGCCGATATAACACCCACCAATGTTACCCCTGGCAGGTCAAGGCCCTTGGCAATCATCTGTGTACCCACCAATATATCAGCCTCGCGATTGGCGAAGCGGTCGAGTAGTTGTTCATGTGTACGTCGATGTTTGGCTGTATCACGATCCCAACGTAGCATACGGGCAGAGGGAAAATGGCGCGCAATGGTGTCTTCCACTTTCTCTGTCCCCAGGCCGAAGTATCGAATGCTCGGGCTATTACACTGTGGGCATACATGCAGAATCCTGTTTTGCCCATTACAGTAGTGGCAGAGCAGAATACGCTCGGTTGAATGATATGTCAGAGGCATATCGCAATGATCACACATCGCTACAAATCCACACTCGCGACAGAGAATACAACTTGCCGCACCGCGCCGGTTCAGGTAGAGGATGGCTTGCTGACCTTTGTTTAAAACCTGCTCAAGCTCACTCTGCAAGCGGCGACTGAATATACTGGTGTTGCCTGCATGCAGTTCATTACGCAAATCGATGACCTCGACAGGTGGGAGATCAGCTCCTATTCGATTATGCAACTCGACCAGTTGATACTCACCGCGTTCAGCATGAAAGAATGACTCTACCGAGGGTGTAGCACTGCCAAGGACAACTGGAATATGAAGTAATTGTCCCAGGAAGATAGCAGCATCCCGTGCATGATAGGTTGGCTTGCGTTCGTTTTGCTTATACGCTGGCTCGTGTTCTTCATCGAGTATGATAATGCCCAGATCGGCTAGTGGTGAGAAGAGCGCGGAACGCGACCCTATCACCACATCAACCTTGCCTGAACGGATACGCCGCCATTCGTCGTAACGTTCTCCGTCTGTAAGTTCACTGTGAATAATAGCTACCCTATCTGGAAAACGACCCACGAAACGTAAAATGGCCTGCGCAGTAAGGGCAATCTCAGGTACAAGCACAATGCCGCGTTTGCCCTGCGCGATGATGGCAGCCAACGCCTGAAGGTAAACTTCGGTTTTACCACTGCCTGTTACACCATGAAGGAGAATGGGGGCGATTTGTTGGGTGGATGGCAATACCCCCACTATATGTTCCAAAGCATTTTGCTGTTCTGGTGTCAATTCAAACGGCGAAGTGGCTGGAATAATACGACCAAGCAGGGGATTACGCTGCACTTCGATCTCTTCAATTGCGATAATGTTTTCACGTACGAGTTTCTTTAATTGTGCAGGGGATAAGCCGCTGGCCTTACAGAGCGTGCCCGGTGTCCAGTATGAACCGGTTTTGGGTTCGTTCCTTTCATGGCAAAGCAGGTCAATGGCAGCTAATCGGCGCTGTGCTAAGAGACCCAGACGATTTTGGGGTGTGAGCGTGAAGACATCCGAAGAGCCTGGAATTGCCCAGGGATCAGGCACATTTTTTTGAGGACGCTTTCTCACATTATCGGCGGCCATGGGTATACTACCGGGGGCGGGCAGGCTCTGTTCCAATTGCGCGCGGGTTTGCATACGCCATGTTTCCAGCATCTCTCCCTGTATAATAAGCCGTATGACGCGCTTATGGCGCACGCGAGTAGTGGGGGCATGCAACATTGCTTCACGCTCGATAATGCCGCTTGATAAAGCCTCCTGTATTATTTCTTTTGCTTGCTTTGGTCCGAGCATCTCTTTCAGACGTTCAATGTCAATCTCTCCATCTGCTAACAGTAAGCCAATCAGTGCGCGGAGACGTGTTAAAGCTTGTTGGTCTTGTGTTGCGTTGGTTGCCAGGTTTTCGCCGTTTATCAGGTGCAACACGACTTTTGAGCGTTGCAACAAGCCTGGCGGCAACATCTTTACGGCGACCTGCGCAAGAGGTGTTACATAATACGTTGCCATCCATTCCGCCAGTGCTCGTTGATGGGGCAATAGGGCGGGTTCGGGATCGAGTATGGTGGAGATGGGACGGATATGATTAAATTTGTCCGTTGGAGACCGCGTATCGTCAATCCGGGTGCCATCAGGCTGGGCATCCGCGAGCCGGGCGACCGCAAGGGTCGCCCCTACATTTTGATTATCCCCTGTTGGTTGGCTAAAATGTAGGGGCGGGGCTTGCCCCCGCCCTGTTTGTGGTCGCCCGGTCTTCTGATGTCCTGCTTCTTCTTGCCCTGCCTCCTGTTGTTCGCTCCCATCATCCTCCCAAATGTTCCATACGATGCCCTCGACGAGGCGATCTCCATAGGGGATTGCGATCAGTTGTCCGATTTGTAGCTCGTTCTGCAGTTCGGGTGGGACGGCGTATGTGAGCAAGGGTTGCTCACTATTCCAGGCGTTGGCGGGGGTGAGTACATCAGCAAGCATTTGCACTAGCGTCTCCCAAACTCGCGTTCCAGAGCGGACGAGCTGAAGTGGATCATAGTTGGACGACCATGACAACAACTGTACGGCGCGTTTGTTCGCTCCAGTTGCTCGATCATCTCGCGCATTTCGCTGACTGTGAGGAAGTAGTTGGCTTTGATGGCTGCCTTGCAGGCTACGTTCGCCAATGCGTGCTCTTCCCATGTTTCAGAGTGCCCAAGATGTTCGGTCGCAGTCAATTCTGTGAGCAAATCGTGGAGTGAACGAGCATTCATTTGCTTGACGAGTACGTTGGGAACAGCTCGTACCTGGATCGTGTTATCTTCGAGTATTTCCAGGGTAAAGCCAATCTGCTCTAACTGTTGCAGGTGGTCTTCGATTGCCTCCAACTCAGCAGGAGCCAGTGCGAGTTTTATCGGTGTGAGCAGCAGTTGTGACAGGGGTGCGCGTTCTTGTAATGCTGCCACCATCCTCTCCAGAAGTATGCGCTCGTGCGCCGCGTGCTGGTCGATCAAGTACATCCCATCTGGACCCTCTGTGACTATGTAGCTTTGGGAAAGTTGACCTACTACACGCAATGTTGGGAGACGACTTACCTTTGTGGGTATTGTTGATTCATTAGGAATGTTTGATATGCGAGGTGGGGCATCCTCTCGCCTGGCACCCGCAAGGGGCGCAGTCTCTGAGGGAGATGCCATGTCCACTACATCTTTATCCTGAGAACCGACATCTGAAAATGTTGTGGCATCCCTTGCGGTTGCCGGGTTTGCCATATCAGTTATCTGATCATCGTGTCCACGAACATGGCTTTGCCATAACCTGGAAAGCAGCGGTGGTTTTGTGCCCGTTTCCTCTTCAGTAACGGTGAGCCAGGGATTGTCTTGAGGATATGCAGATGGTTCGTCGCCGTTTGAGGGCGCAATGAATTGCGCCCCTACATTTTCCTCCTCCATGTCTAAATCTAACTCAATAGATTCGGCTGGTAATGTCACGTTGGATGTAGGGGCGCGATGAATCGCGCCCTGAATATCTGCCCTGTCATTTCCCCATCCAGGCATCTGAGCGTCTTGCAGGATTGCCTGGCGTATGGCCCGCTGAACCGCCGCGTAAACGCGCCTCTCTTTGAGAAAACGAATCTCGGTCTTAGCCGGGTGAACATTCACATCGATCTGGGTGGGATCAACTACAATATTTACGACTGCTAGAGGGTGCCTCCCTGTCATTAAAAGCGAGTGGTATGCCTCTTCAACTGCATAGCTGAGCATGCGACTGAGTACCCAGCGACGATTAACAAAGAACGACATATGTTGCCGTGTGCTTTTGTAACAGGTGGGTAGGCTGGTATAGCCACTGACTACCGGGCGTTCAGGATCGTCATCCTTGCCATCGAGGCTGCTTATTGGCACCATCTGCTCGGCGACCTGCAACCCGTAAATCTCAATCAGCACACTTGGGAGTTGGCCGTCTCCTGGGGTAGTGAAAATCTGCCGCCCTTCGCTGAAGACGTTGAAGCGAATTTCAGGATAGGCCAGCGCGTATTGTTCAAGCAAATGATGGCAATGGCTGACCTCAGTATGGCGGCTTTTCAAGAATTTCAGCCTGGCTGGAACCGCGCTGAAAAGGTTTCGCACCGTCATGGTAGAGCCTTCAGGAGAAGCGGCTGTAGTAACTTCGGAGATGTGCCCATTGGTTGTGCTCACCTGCGCCCCTTGTGATACACCGCGATGATGGCTGAGGAGCGTGACTTCAGCCACCGCTGCAATACTTGCCAGAGCCTCACCACGAAAGCCGAGCGAACGAATGTGTTCCAGGTCATCAATGCTGGCTACTTTACTCGTAGCATGCCTGGAAAGCGCCAATTGGAGTTCCTCGGCCGGAATGCCCGCGCCATTATCAGCGACACGGATAAGCTGTAGCCCTCCG
>JBKPBA010000528.1:0-9736 GCA_046726675.1 Chloroflexota bacterium | reverse complement strand
GTCACCAGGGCCGTCCGGTGTTCGTGTTCCTCCGGCAGCCCAATCCAGAAATCCAGTCCCAGCGGCCCGGCCACTTCCTCACGGAAGAACGTTCCCAGGGATTTTCCCGAGACCCTTCTGACGACCTCGCCCACTAACCAGCCAAAGGTCAAGGCATGGTAGCCATGCTGGCTGCCAGGCTTCCACCAAGGTTCCTGGCGCTCCAGGGCGTGAATCATCCCCTCCCAGTTGAAAAACGCTCCTGGAGGCAAGGGGTCGCGGACCGCTGCCAGGCCCGCCTGGTGATTGAGCAGCATCTTGACCGGGATGGCTTCTTTCCCGCCTTGCGCAAACTCTGGCCAGTACTGCGCCACGGGCGCATCCAGATCGAGCTTGCCCCGCGAGGCCAGGATATGGGCGCAGAGCGAGGTTGCTCCCTTGGTCGAGGACCAGACGACACTAATCGTATCCTCCTTCCAGGGCGCATTTGTTACTGGTCGGGCGATCCCTCCCCACATATCCACCACCGTCTCACCCTCTAGCGTGACGCAGACTGATGCTCCAACCTCACCCAGTTGTTGGAAATTTTGCTGAAACTCTTCTGCGACACGCTCGAATCTTGCATCGCAGAACCCATTGATCTCACCCTGGTTGACGGTCATCTTGACCTTGGGAAAGCTCGTCATGAACTTACTCCTCCTTCGCTTGCCCCAATGCAAAGGGAGCGGGCTGACTTAGCAGCGAATAGACCGTGATGCAACATATCATAACACATCTACAGGGAGTCGCGGTTTTGAAAAGCACGCGCATCAGAATTGTGACACGAGAGGAATCGTTCGCCTCTGATTAACTGCATCGATGTGGATATACCGCGAAACCAAGCCGTGCCTTCTTCCTTAGCAGCACAAGAGACCATGGAAGCATTCGCGGCGGAAATGGGCGCGACCATCGGCGAGCCGTGCGAGCAATGCGGCTGCCCACTGTATCGCAACAGGGCGGAGCACCAGGTGTGCCTGCGGTGCTCTCCCCCGCGTGGCTCTCACGTCTAGAGCGACCGAGTAGACGCCTGCTCCCCTCTATGTCAACTTTGGCATGACGCTGCTAAAAAATCGGCAGCGTCATGCCAAAGTTGACACCCTGGATGGAATAGTCTAGATCATGTACTTTTGCCTCTCTTAGCGTTGTTTTTCGTTCCATTCATCCCCACGGGCCGAAGTCACCTGCTCTTCTCTCAGGAACGGCCAGTGTCTGTTGTGCCATGATGCGTTCTTCTCCTTGCTCAAAGCTCCTTTACGAGCGTGTCGTCTCCCCGATGAGCAGGAGTATCCTCATCAGGGGACTGGATGATTTTTCTCAAGACTAGACGCAAGTATACCTGCAATGACGAAGAGAATCACCGTCCATCAGGTGGCATTTTTCTTCCCTCACCTCTCGCCTGGCAGAATAGTTCCCGGCCTCCCACTTCCCCGGTGCTTTATGTGAAATGCTGGATCTCTCGGCCAGGCTGGCCGGGTCGGTCAACCTACCCTCACCATATCTAGACGATAGGACGCCAGAGGCGCGTAAGCAGTTTATTTACAACATTTCTGACTTCTACTCCGGATTTGGAGCGGTTTTTCCAGGCATTGAAGCGTCAAGTTCCACCCTTCAGTGTAAATTCTCACCCTTCAGTGCAAAATCGGTCCACCCTTCAGTTAATTTACCACTACCGAAAGGCCCACTACGTTCGCCGCCTTCCACATCCTCCTCGATGCGGGCGATCGCGCGTTGGTCGGCTCTATCACGTGTGTACTGCTGCAGATCGAAGCCCACCTGGTAAATGCCTGAAATGTGATTGAGGGCAAAAGCTGCTCACATTCCAGCAAAGACTACCTCCCGCTCAAATTGAGACCTATTACCCCGGTTAGGTCGGCCCTACTCAGGTTCACATCAGCCAGGTTGGCCTCTGTCAGGTCGGCCTGAAGAAGGGTGGCGCTGGTCAGATTGGCTCCGCTCATGTCCGCTTGATGCAAGATGGCATTGGTCAGGTCGGCATTGGTCAGGTTGGCCCGACCGAGCATAGCTCCGCTTAAAGTGGCATTGGTCAGGGTAGCGTTGACCGCATTCACTTCGGTCAGGTTGGCCCCGGTCAGATCGGCACTAGTGAGGTTAGCCCCTCTCAAGACGACATTGAGCAAAAATGCCCCGCTCAGGTTGGCTCCGGTCAAATCGGCATTCGCCAGATTGGAGTTGGTCAGGTCGATTGCTCTCAGGTCGGCCCTGGTAAGGTCAGCCCCGCTCAGGTCTGCACCAGGGAGCTCCGCTGCCGACAGATCGGCTTCGCTTAAATCGGGCTGTGTGATTGCATGCTCCCGCCGGTAGATATTCCAATCGTCCACACTGTCTTGAAGATATTCCAGTTGCTCCTGGTTCGCCATAGCAATTATCTCCTTTCATTTCCGATAGCGTGCTCTCGTCTCTGTAGCAGCATATATATAGACAGTGAAGAAAAGCGTTGGGAGATGCGTAAAATAGATTACAAACAGGGATAGCGGTTGCCGAGGATTGTGGCTGATAGCCAGTTAGCAGTAAAAATAGTCTAACCCCAAATCTGGGTCAGGCACCTGAAACATATAGGTAGACAGCTTCTTAGTTCGCCCAAAATGTGCTAAGCTAGAGGAAGAGAATAACAGGGGTTGTATGAGTTCGGTTGGCAGTGTCCTTATACAACCCCAGACAGGTGTTGACCCAGGTAGCGGGCACCCCTGCCAGTCACCAGTATACCCGATGGGTGCTGGGGAAGTCACTGTCCATCAGGTGACGTGTCACTTCACATCGCTGCATAAAATGGCGCTCCGCTGGGTCACGCAGAGAGGAGATCTCCAATGAAGAGATACTCTTACAGTGAGCGAGATTATGCCTTCGGTCAGCTGATGCTGACGCTGCGGACGCACCTCGGCCTGACGCAGGTGGGCCTGGCCAAGCGACTGGGCGCCTCCCGGCGTGCCGTGGCGGAATGGGAGGCCGGCAGCAGTTATCCCAAAGCTGAACGCCTCCAACAGCTCATCGAACTGGGGGTGCAGCAGCACGCCTTTGCCGCCGGGCGCGAGGAGGAGGAGATCCGCGCGCTCTGGCGCGCGGCGCACCAGAAGGTGCTGCTGGATGAAGCCTGGCTGCATGACCTGGTTGCTCCTCCTGCGCCCATTCAGCTGTTCCCACACGCCGAGATGCCGTTTGCCTACGCTGGAGAGGAGCCGACCGCCTTCCCGCGCATCGACTTGGTGGGAGCATTGGACACCAGCCACTTCGCGGGCCGCGAGGTGGAAGTGGCCGAGCTCTCGCAGTGGATCGTGCAGGAGCGCTGTCGCCTGGTGACGCTCGTGGGCATGGGCGGCATCGGCAAGAGTATGCTGGCCTCCCTGCTGGGGAGCCGCCTGGCTCCGCACTTCGAGGCCGTGCTCTGGCGCTCGGTACGTGATGCGCCTTTGTGCGAAGAGCTGGTCGCCGACTGTATCACCTTCTTCTCCGAGACACCACCCGCCACCTTCCCCGCGTCGCTGGAGCAGCGCATCAACCAGCTCGTGGCACGCTTGCAGGCCCGCCGCTGCTTGCTGGTGCTCGACAACCTGGAGACGCTCCTGGTGAGTGGTGATCCCGAGGGCAACTACCTGCCGGGCTACGAGGGCTACGGGCGGCTCCTTCAGCGCCTGGCCGAGGCGGCCCACCAGAGCTGCGTGCTGCTCACCAGCCGCGAGAAGCCCCGGGAGATCGAAGCGCTGGAAGGGGTTCGCTCCCCGGTGCGCTCGCTGCGCCTGGTGGGGCTGGACGAACAGGCCGCCCGTGTCCTGCTCGCCGACAAGGAGCTGGGCGGCACATCTGTTGCCTGGCAGCGCCTCGTAGCCGGTTATGCGGGCAATCCCCTGGCCCTCAAGATCGAGGGGCAGGCGGTCTTCGACCTCTTCGATGGCGATCTCGACCGGTTTCTTAAAGAAGGGGAGCTGATCTTCAATGGCGTCCGCCCGGTGCTGCGCCAGCAGATGGGACGGCTCTCGCCGCTGGAACACCAGCTGCTCACCTGGCTGGCCGTGCTGCGTGAGTGGACGCCGCTGGACGCGCTCGCGCAGGTCCTGCATCCCAGGGTACTGCGCGCGCAGGTGTTGGAGGCGCTGGAGGCGCTCTTGCGGCGCTCGCTGCTGGAGCGGGGACATCAGGCGAGCTTTAGCCTGCAATCGGTGGTGATGGAGTACCTCACCGATGAGTTCTGCGAGCGCCTGGCCGAGGAGATCGTGCAGGGCAACCCCCAGCAGTTGCGCCGGGTGGCCCTCGCGCAGGCGCAGGCCAAAGACTATGTGCGAGAGACGCAAGTGCGCCTGCTGGTCCATCCCCTTCTCGAGCGGCTGCGCGCCGAACTGGGAGAAGACGCGCTGGTCGAGGCCCACTTACTGCGCCTGCTCGCGCTGTTCCGTACCGAGGATGCGGCCACCCAGGGCTATGGTCCCGCCAACATCCTCAGCTTGCTCAAAGACCTGCGCGGCCACCTGCGCGGCATGGACCTCTCCCGGCTCACCATTCGCGGCGCCTACCTGCAAGGTGTCGAGCTGCAAGATGCGACTCTGTCCAGGGCACTGCTCCAGGAGTGTGTTTTGACCGAGACCTTTGATGCCATCTTGGCGATCGCCATCAGCCAGAGTGGGCAGTCCTGGGCCGCCGCTGGTCGGCGGGGGGAAGTGCGGCTGTGGCGCGAGGCAGGCCGAACCTTACACCGGGTCTGGCAGGCGCATACGGACATCGTAGGGTATCTCGCCTTCAGCCAGGACGAACGCCTGCTCGCCAGCGGAGGCGCTGATGGCAGCGTCAAGCTATGGGACGTCGAGAGTGGAGCCGCGCTCTGGTCGGCTGAGCATACCAGCACCACCACCTGTCTGGCCTTTGCCCCCGATGGCCGCCTGCTCGCCAGCGCGAGCTATGATGGCAAGGTGCGGCTCTGGGACCCGAAGCTGGGCACCCTCCTCGAGGAGGTGCCGCATCCTGACCCGGTCTACGGGCTGGCCTGGAGTCCGGATGGGCACCTGCTCGCCACGGGCGCCGGCGCGGGCACGATCCGGCTGTGGGAGATCGGGCCGAGCCGCCCGGCCACGTGCGTCGAGAGCCTCGTCGGGCATAGCAGCTGGGTGTGGGGACTGGCCTTTGCGCCCGACGGCAGCCTCCTGGCCACTGCGAGCTTTGATGGCACGGTCAAGCTCTGGGATCTGGGAGAGGCAGGCCGCCTGCGCCTGCGTCAGCGGCTTTCGGGGCATACGCAGCCGGTGCAACGCGTTGCCTGGAGCCCGGATGGAAGGACGCTGGCCAGTGGCTGCTGGGACCATACCATCCGGCTGTGGGAGGCCCGGGACGGCAGCGCTCGGGCAGTGCTCTCGGGCCATAGCGCCCTGGTGACCGGCCTGGCCTTCACCCCCGACAGCCGTAGCCTGCTCAGTGGCAGTACGGATGGCACCCTGCGGCTGTGGGAGGTCGAGCGGGGGCAGTGCGTGCGCGTCCTACAGGGCTACGATGCCGGCCTCTACGACCTGGACTGGAGTCCCGATGGCACCAAACTCGCCAGTGCCAGCGCCGAGGGTGTGGTGAGCCTCTGGCAGGTGCAAGGCCTGGGAGCAGGGGCGCCGCCAGTCGTGTTGCGTGGACATGGCTGGTCTGTGTACGGAGTCGCATGGCGCCCCGATGGCAGCGTGCTGGCCAGTTCCGGCTGGGATAATGCCATCTGGCTGTGGGACCCGGCCACCGGGAGTTGTCTGCTGGTCATCGTCGACCGCGAGCACCCCGACACCCTCTTCTGGGGCCTGGCCTGGAGTCCCGCTGGCGAACTGCTGGCCAGCGCCGCCTTAAACCGTGGCGTGTTGGTGTGGCAGGTGAGAGCAGACTCAGGACGGTGGATTGGGCGGGAGCTGCCCCTCTTTATCCGTCGCCTGGCCTTCAGCCCCGATGGCACGCGCCTGGTCGGCGGGGGAGATGATGGCTCTGTGTATGTGTGGGACCCCTCTGATGGCGCGCTGCTCCACCGGATGCAAGGGCATCAGGGGGCCGTCACCAGCGTCGCCTTCAGTCCCGAGGGCTCCCGGCTGGCCAGTGCGGGCGGCTCGGAGCTACTGGTGTGGGAGGTGCAGCGTGGGGCGGGTGTGCGAACGCTGGCGCCGCATCCCGGCGAAGCCTCTGCCGTGACCTGGGAGCCGAACGGAGAGCGGCTGCTCAGTGGTGGCAGCGATGGCAGACTCTGCTGGTGGGAGGTGCAGCGTGGCGAGTGTGTGCGGATGCAACAGGCTCACCAGGGGACGGTGCAGGCCCTCAAGGTGAGTCCCGATGGCAGCAGGCTGGCCACTTGTGGCAATGACGGAGCGATCAAGCTATGGGACCTCGAGAGTGGCCAGGCTCTGGGCACACTGCGCCGCGACCGACCCTACGAGCGCCTGAACATCACGGGTATCCGGGGTCTCACCGAGGCACAAAAGGCGTCGCTGCGCGCTCTGGGGGCGATTGAGGAGAGGGGAGTGCCCTTGACGGCAGAACAGGCGATCGCAGCTTCACCCACGCAGAACAGCACCTCCAGCTAGCATTGCCCCTTAGATCCTTGTTTTCTCGTATCGCATTGATGTAAGGCCTATTCGTCAACTACACGCAGGACAATCTTGCCACGTGTGTGCCCTTTCGCTCCTTGCTCGTACGCCTGGCATGCTTGAGCAAGGGGGAAGACGGTGTCGATGATCGGTCGAATGTGTCCCGCGTAAATCAACGTGCCAACCTGGATCAGTTGCTCACGATTAGGTTCAACCACAAACCAGGCAAAGCGTGCGTCATGCCCCTTTGCTACATCAGCAGAGGGGCGTGGGCTGACGACGGAGACCAGCACTCCTCCAGGTTTCACCACCTGCCAGGAGCGCTGCAAGGTGTCGCCACCAACCGTATCGAAGACGACATCGACCGGCTTGACCACGTCCTCAAAGCGCGTGGTGGTATAGTCGATGACCTCGGTGGCTCCCAGGTCGCGCAGGAAGTCACGATTGCGCGCCGAGGCGGTCGCAATGACCTGTGCACCGGCAAGCCGGGCCAGTTGCACGGCAAAGACGCCCACGCCTCCTGCTGCCCCCTGAATCAAGACGGTTTGCCCTGCAACGAGATTCGCATGTTCAAAGAGGGCCTGCCAGGCCGTCAACGCTGAGAGCGGAACAGCGGCAGCCTGCACATGGTCGAGCGTGCCTGGTTTGGGAGCCAGCTCGTTGGGCAGAGCAATGGTATATTCTGCCTCGGCCCCATCGCAGCCGTAGTCCAGCATGGCAAAGACCTCCGAGCCTTTGACGAGCGCCGTGACACCATGACCCACCGCCTCAACCACTCCTGAGAGGTCGCGTCCGGGAATCGGCAGTGTGCGCGGGCTTCCCGCTTTGGTCTGATAGGTCGCGTCCCATTTCAGCTCGTTGGCAATGACCCCCGTCGCGTAGACACGCACCAGCACTTCTCCTAGACCTGGATGGGGTTGGGGCGCGTCTTCGTAGACGAGGTGATCTGGACCGCCTCGGCCATGCAGACGGACTGCTTTCATGTCCTTGTCTCCCTTCTTTCATCTTGACCGGTTGGTCATACTGCTACCAGGCTCGTTCACATGAGCCAGGAGATACGTTCACGGATTCGGCTCTCCATCCCCTCCTAGCTGCTCTTCAGCTGCTTCGCGATGAAGGCGAGCGCCGTCTCGGCCACCTCACGCCATCCGTGGTCAATGGTCAGGGAGTGCCCGCGATTAGGCATTTCGTGGAACTCCGTGACCGAGGGATTGTATTGCTGCAACTTGTACTCAGCCGTGACGACCGCCAACGGAACAGTATGGTCTTGCTCGCCTGCGATGAGCAAGAGCGGGCCACGCGCCGGGTTCTTGGTGTTGACCCGGTCTTCCGTTAAGCCCTCGTCGGCCAGTTGTTGGGCGATGAGGCCGCCGAAGGAATGGCCGATGACGGCAGGCTTCCTCTTGAGCTGGCGGATGGCGTCAGCGTAGTGATCGGTGACCTGCTTAATGTGCTTGTTGGCGAAGACCTCCGGGTCGTCAGTCGCCTGTACGACGGTCTGCGGGTCGTCGGGCCAGCCAGGTGCGAGGGTCGTATAGCCCTGCTCTTCAAAGAGAGCACGCCAGTTATCCCAACTGGATGCAAGGAGCCAGAGGCCGTGCACGAAGACGACCGGCTGTAATCCCGAGTTGTTGGCGCGATCGATCTCTTGCTGTTCCTGGGTCGTAAAAGCTGTCATATTCTACTCCTTTGGATGTGTCTGTTGGGTCAATCGGCCAGATTGACCCGTTCATTGCTTCTGCGTCCAGACCTTAAAGCATAGTCGGAGAGCGTGAAGAAAAGAGTTGGAGGCTGCGTAAAACTTTTGCTACGTTTGACACCGGCGCGAATTTCAGGAGAAGTGGGGTACTTTCTCCACCCTACCGACTGGAAACCCGCTGGGCAAGGGCGGCTACCTGTACGGGATCATTGCACTGACGGAAAAAAACTCTCCTCTGTCTATACCTCTTCCTGTGCTGCCTCCAATCTTTCTTCAAAGCGTTTAATAAGAGCTGAAAATGGATAAAGCACTAAAGCCAGTCCGATAGCAATTCCAATGACATTGTAAAGAATGCGTTGTGCGGCCAATGCCGGGCCATATATCGCAGAAGAAGTACTGTACAAAATCAAGATGGTTGCTGTGTAAAACAGTGGCGTTGCTCCAACGTTTGTTGCTTTCAGAAGTCCGTTGAGAGCGGTAAATAGAATACTCATCAGCGTTAAAAATAGCCTGTTTATTGCGATATACCAGCAGAGCACTGCCAGTGCAGCACCACCGACCGTTGCCACAAACCGCGACCATGCGAGCATTTTTGACGTTTTCGTATCATAGCCAATAATCAACCCAGCGCCGCTAGGCGCCCAACCGAGTTCAGCAAAACCAAAGATAGTAGATACTAATAAAGCAATGGAAGTCCCCACGCCCATGCGAAATCCTGCTAAGAAGTAATCAGCAGTTTTTCGTTGTGTGGTTTCCTTAGCTGGCTGTCCCTTCCAGTTAAAAACAAGCGAGATGACTGCTCCCCATGCAAGTGCTGCCACAAAAGCGAGAAAATTTGCATGCACCTTTTCAGGTGAGGCGGCATTTAATCCTGCGGTATAGATACTAATAAATTGAATCGCAAGCATTCCCAGAATGCTGTATCCGCTTAACACCCCTAAATTAAATACCACAAAAAAGGTAAAGAGGATGGCGAGCCAGGGATGAAAAACAACATTCCCGCCCAGCAAGTAAAACCCGAGTCCAATGGAGCCAAGAAGAGATGCGACTAACAGTCGTAATGGCCGTGGTTGAGGCAAGGGGATTGCGCTATAAAAAAGGCCTCCCTGTCCTAGAGGGACAACAAAAGAGCCTTGACCCAGAATTGCTGCGGCCAACATTGGAACCATACACAACAGTGCCCTCGCTGCCTCGCCCCAAAGCAACTGCACCCCTTTCAGCTTCGTAATACCTTCATTGACTCTTTCCATATCCAGATTTTACTCTCTCTTGTTAACATAGAGATTTTATCTACTAAACTCTACAATTAAGCTGATTTCGTCTTAGGCCTGTCACTAGTTTTTTAACGAAAAGATACAACAGGGGTTTCTCAGGTAGCTTGTGGAGCGCATCGATAGCCCATAGCAGAGATGAGGCGTGCAGACGCAAAGCGTTTTTTCTGCCTTCTCTCAAACGGCTTGTAGAGCACTCT
>JBKPBA010000527.1:0-3548 GCA_046726675.1 Chloroflexota bacterium | reverse complement strand
GGCACTGTGTCATCAGACCAGGCCGCAACCATGGCTGCGGTATCGATCAGCGATGCAATGGCTCCGCCGTGCATGGTGGTTCCAATCGTAATGAGCGAGTCGGCGAATGGAAGCCTGAGCGTTGCCACGTCTGGCTGCATGTCGATCAATTGGATACCGAGGTGGCCGACATAGGGCGATGTGGGAAGAAACTGACGAATGATCTCCGCACGAGTCTGTGATGTATTGCCAGACATGCTCATCACTGATGCACTCCATAGGTGTTACCATCCTGGTCGCTGACTTGAACCGTGATGGTACCAATGTTGGTCAACATATCTTTCTCCTCGCTTTTAGAACATGTTTTGATTCTAGCTATGATCAATGACCAATTGCAACCACATCAGCTAGGGCATATGGTCCTTCAGATGATGGCTTTCGCAACGAGTTCAAGGAACATGAGCCGGGTCTGATCAGCATTGCAGTCCGCGCACCACTAATCAGTTGGTGAGACTTTATAAGATGCCAGGATACGGTCCGCCAGCAAACCCAGACAACTGAGGTTGGGGAAACCAGGCCCCTGGGCGAGACCTGCGATCATTGGCAGATGTAGTTTGGGTGTGAAACCTTCAAGGGAAAGGTCTGCAGCAATAGCATGCTCGATAGCTCTCGCGTTAAAAGATTGCGTAACCGCAGCCATACGCGTGTATGTATCCTCGTCGAGCAAATTTCTAAACCAGAGAGCATCAAAGCCGCGCGCCACCACAACGTAATCGTACTCATCATGTTTCACCTTGCCATCGTATTCTCTATCGACCCTCACTTTCGTATCGTTCGCATGAAGACGCCGCACTGTGCCGAGAACAGAGCGCACATTCTCGGCGTTGCTGATCTCTTCCATCGCCTGATGTGAGAAGACGCCTCTATCCGTGCGTCTCAAAAATTCGCGCCGGTCACGCTCGCTCAGTTGTAGCCAATTCGCCGCGTGGCGGTGACCACCGTACAGATTAGCGAGCTTGCCATCGGGGTCGGAGAAGAACCTGTTCTCCTCGAAACCCTCATCGCGTGTATACATTACCCCATATGGACTGATTACTTCAATGAATGCCGAATTTCGCAGGGCGTCCACCAGGGCCACCACAATAGCAGCGGCAGTTTCACCTGTGCCGATTACACCAATATTTAGTGGCTTTTTGACTTGTGAGCGGAGTTTCACGAACCCCTCAACATGCCGCCAGAATGAAGCCCCATTCATGATACAAGGATGTTCCTCTGGCTGACCTGGAATGGTGAGCGGCGTCCCTGGCCCTGTCATCACAAGGCCTTCACCAGTAAGTGTCAACGGTGAGCCACCTGCTGAAGGTTGGCATGTCAACTGCCAGTGTTTCTGATTCGCACTTGTGCCGATACGCGTCACTTCCGCTATGCATAGGTCAAGCTCCACTTGTTCGGCAACCCATTGAATATACTTTGACCACTCCGTATGCACCGGGCGTGTACGGCCGCGATCAATCCAATCCGAATAACGCATCGAATCGATGAGATAACTAGGCCAGGAGAGGAGCATCATCTTCTTCGCGACTGCTTTGCTGAGCGCTTTGTCTCCCCAACAGGAGGAGAGATAGGGAAAACCAACGTCCTTCTCCGGATGTGTCCCCAGGAATTGATTGCCGTCGGTGAATCCTGCCTGTCCAGACCAATGGGAAGCTACACCTTGCCGATCAATAATACGCAAGTGCGGCACTGGATAGCCCAACTTAGCCAGCATGTATCTTTTTGCCGCGATCGCAACTCCCTTTGGGCCAGCTCCCAACACCAACAATGTGGGTGTAGACTCTGCTGCAGACTTCATCAATGGCGCAGCAGCGATAGATTGATCTATATTCGCATTCTGGGTCACAGAACCCTCTCTCTTCTGAATAAACTGGAATTTGACGGTCATAGACACCCCTCAAAGCTTCATTGAGCGAGTGTCCTTGTTTCTCTGCTGGAGACAAAGGAGATCCAAGCATTTAAAGCATAGAAGCATTATTGCCTAAACAGTACCACATGTCAATCGAAATCTGACAGTCTCGCTCCATCCAGAAGTATCGGAGAGCAACGTGGGGAGTATGCCCAGGCAGAGGCCTATTTGCAAGAAGGACTCGATCTTGTCCAATAGTTGGGACACGAGCGGCTGGCAGGGACTCTGTTCAAAGAATCACAGGCGTACAAGGAGAGCCAAATGGTTAGAGTTGCTCAACTCGTGATGCGGAAAGCAAAAACTGTCGTGTAACTGGTGAAGGGCGTGTTTTGCAGCCCCAAGGCGACCCCAAATAGAAAGGTCGGGGCTTGAACCCCGACCCTCTAGGAAATCTCCTTTCTCCACATCAAGTGACTCGTTGGCGCTCACAGCCGCCTCTGTGGCTATGAGGCAAGCCTCTCCTCAACTTTATATCCACCTGTGGCAATGAAGATGGCACCAAGTAGATTCATCCGATCCATTCCCTGAGCTCGAAAAAGCTCACTTTGGACAAGGGAATCAGTAATTTTGTGCCAACCTCATTGCCTCCATACGTCTACTCACTTGGCCCTTCGCCACTAACTTTTGTCCTGCTCTGATCGAGCTGCTTTCCGAGCCGACGCTTGTTCTTGCTGCATCGCCTCTTCCGTCGCATCGACCAGTCGACGCGAGAAAGCAAACGGAGCGAGGAGGAGGTCCCTGTAAATTTGCGTCGAGGTAGACGCCAGCTTCTGGAAAGCGTCCCGTTGCGTTCGGGCCTGTTGTCCCCACTGCTCCTGCCAGTGTTGGATGCTTTCGGTCTGCCCAGTGAAGAGCTCCATCCAGCTCAGGAAGATGTTCTGAGCAAACTTCAGGTTGCGATCTTGAATGGTCACCAGACTGTCTGCAACCATCTGGTTGGTCTCACGTATGCTATCAACCACTTCCCAGCTGGCCTCATGGACTTGCTGAAGCTGTTTGTTGTCTGTCATGAGAGTTCTCCTTGTCTTTATCATTGCTCGCAGGTGCCTGCGAGCGTTCATGAGTAGCTCTTGTCCTCATTGACAAGGAACAGCGTTTGTAGGAAGCGAGCATATCCTCTCCCAGCCTGCGATGCTGGCGTCTACCCACTTGCTGACGCTTGATTTCCCTTTCTTTCTTGTTCTGGCCGACCAATGCCAACCCAAACGATGCGTCCATCATCTGGTCCTGAACCAGAGCAGATGCCCCAGCCGTTCTGACAGGCTTTTTCACTGGCATCGTGTATCTGCGTGAGACCGATCCAGTCTCCAGTATCTCAATGGGACCTGATACGCCTGCCTTGTTCCCATTCCCCTGATGTTCAGAGAAACGTCACTCCGTTCGGCACACTCACGCTAGTGGGGAGGCACATCTCTGTACCCCCTCAATCATACCATACCCCATTGGGTAGCATTTCAAGCGTGCTTCCTACTCCCGTTATGTACTGAAGTGGCTCTTAAGCAAGATGTATTTGATGTCACTTCAACCGCTATTATCTCTGGAATGAGTAAATGGAATGTCCATCGGACTTTCTGATAGAAGCGATAACTTCGTAGTTATACTACCT
>JBKPBA010000526.1:0-8335 GCA_046726675.1 Chloroflexota bacterium | reverse complement strand
GTGCAGGGCGAACTGCCCTTTGGTGAGATGGTGCAATTCATTCTGCTTAGGCCAAGGAGCATGGGTCATTCTGGCCTGCTTGTGGGCCTGCATGCACAGATTCCAGACCTGGGCCGCTTCTTGCTGCGCCGCCTTGAGGCGGGCAAAGAGCGAAGGAGAAAGATGCGTACAGTCTTCATGGGTAGATATTCTTTTTCTCTGCCCGAAAAGCGGTCATACGATGCACGGGAGAGACGTTCTGACTGCGGAAAGCCTCGCTTTCATCCCGTCGCCTGTAGGCAGACGGGTCTTCCCGCGCCGTTTTTATAAATAACTGGATACCACCATGTCTTTGCAGCGTTCTCAAAGTCCCGGTATAATGTGCCATTAATCCACATTTGATATGGCATGCTATAGCTCTCTAAACAATCCCTGATTTGCTAACCACCAGAATATATATTGTCACTAGTCTGACCGCGCTCTTTTACATCTGGTTGTACCATAGGATCAGCAGTTACTCCTATACGGCTTTTCTCTTTGTTTTTCTGCTCATAGATCCAGGCGCGGTGATACAGGATTTGTGCCGCTTTCAAGGCATCGACATCGATATTGGGGTCATTTGCGAGAGCTTCGAAACGTGCAGCTATATCACGAATAGTATGTGGATCTCTCAAACGTCCAGTTCGCACTGCTTCATATGATTCTTTTAGCATTTCGATGGATGCAGCCGAAACAGGTGCATGCGCATAAGAGGAAGGGGGTTGAACAGACATTGGAACTGGCTGGCTCTCTACTGGTTTTGCTACTATCTGTGCTTGTTGTGGTTGAGCTACTATTGGATATCCGCCACGTGTCGTACCAACCTCCACCGGAGCTTGTCGCCCAGCCATACCGGCGAAAGGATTCATACTTGGAGCCAGGTGAGGTATTAATGTAATATCCTGGATACGTACATAATTGACCTGTACCCCCCATTTTTCTACCTGATCCTGGATACGTTTTGCCAGTGTATCGTTGACACGGTCCCAACGTATTATGGTTGCGGCATCTATCGAGTTGATATCCACCGATGTTCGTGCATGTGTCCCTTGCGGCCAGTTCATGAAATCGGACGGAGTCAATTCATTGATCACACTCTGCAGAGTTGACACGAATAGTTTCTGTACAGAGGTTTCCCAATTATCTACTTGCAGAGCAGCAAGGTGGGCGTCTTCTGGCAACAGTTGGTAAGAGAGTGTCGCCACGAGTTTGACATCCTCGTCTCGGGAAATTTTCACTACCTGTTCGGGACATGTCCAACTTATCTCTTTCGTGCTCAATCGACTACTTACTTTTTCCAGCGGCATTTTCAAGTTGGGACCAGGATAGAGCGTACGCGCATATTTGCCGTACATCATTACAATGTCGACAAACCCTTCCGGTACTTGAAGAATTGAACGACGAGCCAGTAAAGTACCTATGATAAGGAGGATTATGAGCAAAATCAGGCTGGCGCCGAATCCAAAGATTGCCAGTGTCCCAACTACTAAGAAGAGGGCATAGCCGATGATGACGAATAAGGTCCAGTATGTGTCATTTGAGCCTGCATAATAGAGTAGAGTTCCTTGCATAACTACGAGGGCAATTAACAGTACAGCCAACGGCAAAGGGGGTAAGAATGCCTGGCCTCTCAATGCGAATGGCAAGGTAAAGAGGAAGATCAGAATTGCGAATGGTAGAGGCACAAGCACAGGAGAGAACTTGCGTATTAAATGGCTTATTCTATCCTTACCAGAAGAGCGAGTGTCTTGCGGAGGTTCACTTAGATCAGGTTCGACTGCTGGAATTACGAGTCCCTGTTTATCAGGCGTTACAGTCGTGGATGGAAGATCGGCTTGCTGATCCTGCCCACTATCATTAGGACCTTCTCCCCATATGGCAGTCGAATCGCCTTGTTCAGATGTCATATGCGTACCTCCTTATCCGCAACAGACATGCGGATTATGTTCTTTGTCACTTTGGCCTATTCGATCATCAATCCTGGAGAGTTCTTGAACCTGGCGCCTTTCTCTGCCCGATTCCACAGGACCCGCATCCCCCACCTCCTTTGGAGCAGCCGCCAGCAGTACTACCACAACTACTACACCCTCCTGTGCTGCATCCTCCTTTGCACCCCCCTTTTGCGCCACATGACCCACAAGCTGCGCCTGATACCTGCTGATTTACAGGAACCTGGATAATAACGCCACTTTCAAGCATTACCTCAACCGATTCTTTTGGAACATTGATCGAGACCACTTTGCCCTGACCGCCAGGTGTATCTAGCAACGTACCCACCTGGGGCATGTTTTGTTTGGCCTGGACATAATTGTCGTTTTCATACGAGAGACAGCAAAGCAGGCGACCGCACACACCCGAAATCTTTGAAGGATTGAGAGGTAAATCCTGCTCCTTCGCCATCTTAATTGAGACAACACCAAAATCGGTAATCCACGAACTGCAGCATAATGTCTTACCACACATTCCTACTCCACCTTGAAGCTTTGCCTGGTCGCGCGCTCCAATTTGTCGTAGTTCAATACGCGTACGAAAAGTTGCTGCCAGGTCACGCACTAATGCGCGGAAGTCGACACGTTCGTCAGCAATGAAATAAAAGGTTAAACGGCTTCCATCAAAGGTATACTCAGCCTCGACTAATTTCATCGGTAATTTATGCTGTTGAACATGCTGAGCGCATTGTACCAGTGCATCTTTCTCTTTACCTTTGAAGGAAAGCATCATGCGCAACTCATCCTCGTTTGCCAGGCGCAGCACAGGCTTTAAAGGATCGCTCAGCTCTCTTTCTGCCAACTTTTTCGAGGCTATGACTACGCGTCCTGCTTCTAATCCTCGACTTGTTTCAACAATAACGTACTGTCCCGTTGAATATGATGCCCCTTGAGGGTCAAAATAATAAATGCGTCCAGCGGGACGGAAACGAATGCCGACGATTGTAACAATTTTTTCCAAGGACGTTGTTACAGACATTATTCTTAATCTCTATTTACATTTCGTTTGCGAGTAGGATTGCCTCCGCTACTTCTCGCATGGATTTACGATTGTTCATACTTGCCTTTTGTATCTTGCGGAAAGCCTCCTGTTCACTGAGGCCTTGTTTTTCCATCAAAACACCTTTGGCGCGCTCAACTATTTTGCGTGTCTCCAATTGTTCGCTAAGCGTGCGAGTTTTTTCTTCGAGAGCACGAAACTCGTTATAGCGAGCCAGAGCGATTTCAATCGCAGGCGATACCTCACTTTCGCGAAGTGGTTTGACGATATAATTGACAACCCCCGCTTCTTTGGCACGTTCCACTAATGGTTGATCTCCAAAGGCCGTTAGTAGCAAAACAGGTGCGATTTTTTCTTGTGTAAGCGTTTCTGCCGCCGCAATACCGTCCATATCGGGCATACGTATATCCATAATCACGAGGTCGGGACGTATTTCACGAGCCAGGTTAACGGCGCTTACGCCATCGCCCGCTTCTCCGACGACCAGGTAACCCTGTTTAGAGAGAATATCTTTCAGATCCATACGCTGGATAGCTTCGTCGTCCGCAATTATTATACGAGTAGGCATAACATCCTCCCTTTCATTTCAAAACCCAACCTAACAACTACCCCAACGAGGGCAAACTGGCCTGTGTAGCCAGGGCAGGAACTTCAATACAATTAATTACCCAAAGTATACCATAAGAATACGGTTGAATCATTCATTTCTTGCGTTCGCGCCGTTGAAGATAGCGTTGTTGCTCGCGATACTCCTGGTAGAGATCGTCATCAGCTCCTTTTACACCCTGTTTCATAGTTGGTTGTGAATCTCTGGTATTCTCGGATCTGGAGGAGGATTGGCCTGACCTGCCACTTTGAGCTGTTGACTGTCCACTCATCGCCCCAAGACTACGAGGAATAAGATCAAAGCGTGCCAAAATCACCAACAAGAGAATCAATGTCAACAGATAAAGGGCAGTTGATGTTGTGACCGCAAAAGACCCTATTTGGAAAAGCACCTTTTCCAGGTGGTTAGAAATTAAGAAAGCTCTCTCATATTGTCCAACAAACATTGCAACCACAACGTAGATGATCAAACCATACAAGTACTTTGTCTTAAAGCCACCTTGCCTTGGCGCGACCTTTGCAGGAGCCGGTTTTGGAGTTGCCTTATTTGTGCTTACCTTGTTTGTGTTCGATTGAGATTGCGCGGGTTTACTATCTTTGGCTGTGCGACTACTTGCAGAAGAAACTCCCGAATTGCGTGTTGCGCGGGCAATACGGGCCGCTGCCTGGTCGGCCTCTACAGTACCATCATTTTCGTTCTTGCCGACACTTGAAAAGAATTTCGGAAATCGCCGAGGACGAGTATCCTCAACGGTTGTTGGGGGAGCAACTTCTTCGACTGGTTGTATAGTGTCACTCGTCACCTCGACCGATTGATCCTTCGTTGCCAGGTCATTTGAGGAGGTAACCAATACGGGACGGTTCTTACCTGTACTCTTACTACGTTTATTTTGCGTGGCTTTCTCTTGCTGCGTGTCTTGTGTTCCTGCATTTTTTTCTTGATTCATGATTGATCTCCACGGGCTTCATTGAATTGGTCAAAAGGCATCTGCTCATCACCATAAGGGTTTTCTTGATCAGAAACAAGGTGATGGGTATTCGCCGGATTTATTTGCGGCGTTGGTGAGTTAACGGAACTAGCAACCTGCGGCTGCGGTTGCGACATTGATGAGTAAGCAGGTGTTGGCTGTTGAGGATACGGCAGAACTGTTGCCTGGGGCATAGGGTTTGAAAGCTGCATCGCAGGAGCCAGCGCTTCTGCTGCCGCAAGACCCGCGCGCGCGATTTCATCATCTCGGCCGGGAGCATTGCCGCCGCTTACTCCGATGCCACCAACGGTAGCGCCGCCCATGCGAATAGGCCATCCACCAGCAGCCATAATAAATTTTCCCTGTGTCATGGTTGCCATACTCGATGCAAAACCCGGAATACCCGAACCCCACTGGGCTACAGCATCGGTCGATTGATTAAACATCACTGCTGTACTGGCTTTAGCAAGGCTAATGCTGCCCGTAGCCCAACCGTAAGGAGCCATCATGCGCTCAAAAAGAACAAGATGACCTCCTGCATCTACAATCGCGATGCTGACAGGGCTTCGCAACTCTAGCGCGCGCTGTTTGCTAGCTTCCAGAATTCTACGCGCAACTTCAATCGTTAAACTCAAAGGTTGCTCCTTTTTGGCAACGTTTTTTCAAACGTCGCCCATTATTCCACACTTGCTACTACTGCCAGTATATCGTATTGCTTGACTACTCACAAGGGGTATTCATGTTAAACTGATGCGCTCCTTCCGCCACTCTAGTTTGCTGTACTTTTCCTCAACAAGTCGGTTCGCAAGTTTCCATTCCGAGTGGCTCAGCGTATCATGTACAAAATCTACCTGTAAAGCCGTACTAAATCCGCTGTTGAATGCATCTGCCACAGTATCCCACGTTACGTAGGGAGCAAACGTATGCAGCGGAGTCGTTTTTTCACGATACAGCGCTAAAGCTTCCTTCCTTGCAATTTCATTTGGAAAGCGCAGCATAGTGAAGAATTCAGCAGCACGGTCATCGAGCGGTAATGATCCTTGTTGCAGTAGCGCGTCATCTTTCCATACCTGTGCGCTGCCAATAAGCTTAAAGCCACCACTTGTCAGGTCTGCTTGAGTTGACGAAGCGAAGCAAGCCGCGGAGGTATGCTTGCTAATTCGTTCATCACTTAGTTCAGCTTGCACACCGAGGAGTGTAAGCGCCGCGAGCAATCCCTGCGCCAGGAAAGCGTAGGCAGCGATAACACCAGGTGGTACGCCAAAGCGTTTGCTAATAACGATACTATAGGTGAATTCATCACGGTGGTAGACAGCTCGTCCACCGGTTGGACGGCGAACCAGGGCTACTCCACGTTCTTGACACAGCTCGCTTACTATTTCTCGTTCGATACTCTGAAATCGTCCCAGTGAAAGCGAGGGTTGAGACCAGCGGAATACACGCAACGTGGGCGGCGCTTCGCCTTTCAAATGATGGGTTAGTATAGATTCATCGACGGCCATATTCATAGCTGCATTCTGTACATTTGTGTTGATGAAACGATATGGTTCGGACATCAAAGATCCTTTATAACTAGTATAGTAATATTATCGCGAGTGCGCCGCTTTCCATTTTTCACGTTGATTTTCGCGTATCTGTTCCGAAGTCGGTGTATACAGCGCTAAAAAGTTGTCGCGGAAAGCTGGATACATTCCTCCGATGATCGCTGCTCGCAATTGACCGGCCAGGCGCAACATAAAACGTAGATTGTGAATAGTCCCTAACCGATAGTATAGTTGCTCTTCAGCACGTGCCAGGTGGTGCACATATGCAGCACTATAATTCCTGCAAGTATAGCAATCGCAGCCTTCTTCGATAGCCGCATGTTCTGCACGATAGCGTGCAGATTTGATGTTGATACGCCCGTACCTGGTAAATAAACCTCCGTGCCGGGCTACTCGTGTGGGCAGTGCACAATCGAACATGTCCATGCCGAAGCCTACCCCGATCACAAGATCTTCGGGCGAGCCTACACCTAAGAGGTGGCGAGGTTTGCTTTTTGGCAATTCAGATGTAACATACTTCAAGAGACCCCACATCTCCGCCTTGGGTTCGCCAACCGAAAGACCTCCAATCGATACACCGGGAAAAGGCAAATTGCCAATGAAACGGGCACTCTGCTGGCGCAGCTCTGGCTCAAATGCACCCTGCACAATGCCAAAGGGCGTTTGTTTCGATTGGTGGCTTTCCCTGGCAATGAGCGTTCGTTCCGCCCAACGGTGGGTACGCTGCATAGCCTCCTTCGCAGTGTCGAAGGTAGAGGGATAAGCAGCGCAAATATCAAGCGGTAAGATGATATCGGCGCCAAGTTCAAACTCGATCTGCATCACGTTTTCAGGCGTAAGCAGGTGAGCAGAACCATCAAGATGTGATTTGAATGCGGCTCCCTCTTCACTCAATTTGCGCAGGTGTCCTAGACTGAAGACCTGAAAGCCTCCACTATCGGTGAGGATTGGACCATCCCAATGCATAAATTGATGCAGTCCACCAAAATCGGCAATAAGTTGAGAACCGGGTCGTAGCATCAGGTGGTACGTGTTGGCAAGAATGATTGCTGCTCCTGCCTCTCGCAACTCTTCGGGCGTGACACTTTTAACTGTTGCCTGCGTACCAACAGGCATAAAGATGGGTGTTTGGATATCGCCATGTGCTGTTTGAATCGTCCCGGCCCGCGCCCAGGACTCAGAACATTCTGCTGCTATTGTGAATGAAAATGATGACATGCTTTTCTGTGGTTCTGTTCTATCCCGTTTCTGAGCGCATTCACCGCGCTCTCTATGCTATCTATTGTCGCACATTCGTCAAGAAACGGTCGATTTATGAAGAGATAACATACTTTCTATCCACAAAAAGTTGCTGTGTCGTGTGAATAATGCACATAAAAATGTATAAAAGTTGGACCGATCTATAAAATTGGCGAACAAAACTATTGCAAATCACATTTTTATGGTGTATGCTTGCATGCGGTATCCGATCTCGGTCTGGCATACAGTGCTCGTCCAGAACATTTAGTCCCGCGCTGCTTGGGGTGACAGACAACTGGTGACATCTGCTAAGATATGGACCCGGAGGAATACCAACATATCACAAGGAGGTCACTAGTTGAGTTTCGAAGACAAAACCCTCAGGTGTCGCGAATGTGGAAACGATTTCACATTCACTGCGGGTGAACAAGAGTTTTACCAACAAAAAGGTTTGATGAATCAGCCTGGTCGGTGTCCTGACTGCCGGGCAGCGCGTCGTAGTTCGTCTGGTTCAGGTAGCCGTGATCGTGGCCCACGCGAAATGCACACTGTCATTTGTGCTGAGTGTGGAACCGAGACGCAGGTGCCATTCTTACCCAAGAATGATCGCCCTGTTTATTGCAGCACATGCTATGACAAGGTCCGAGTAGCACGAAACTAAGAATTTCATCGCTATCTGGGTTTTTCCTGTACTAAACAAGCATCAGATTGTCATTGACTGACATCGCATCCAGCTGTTTCTTGGATGAAGGTGGACCGATCAAAACAAAGAGACAAGGCCAGGGAATAATCGTGACCTTGCCTCTTTTTTATTCCGTGCGTATGTGAGCGTTTTTACTATAAGGGACTTTATTACATAACCAGAGTTTCTCCTCCCTGGCATGATATAACACATTTATCCCTATACATGTAGCTATCCAGTTACATTGTCTAGATGTCATCCGTACAAACAATACAAGGGAAACTTTACAT
>JBKPBA010000525.1:0-5072 GCA_046726675.1 Chloroflexota bacterium | reverse complement strand
CGCCATTGACCACTACCGGTTCGGTATTGATCGAACCCTTCGCGGCAAACTTCCAATGGATCTTTAAGTGAGATGCGCTACTTGGGTTAATGATCGTCTCCTTACTATTGTAACCACTGCGTTCTGGATTCCACATGTATGTTATCCAGTTCGCAGGACTGGTTGTCACCGCCTGGCTGGATGCATCGGTAGAGTGCTTCAATGGAATGAAGATTATACCATTTACCACAAGAGCAATTCCTATGACCAAGAATATGTGCAGCGCATAGTCCCTTTTTATTGTTCTAAATATACGTCCTTTCTTCATCTCTCATCCTTTCTGGCTCGATAATAGTAGGCGACTGCAGGCTCTTCTTCTGCGCTTCATCGATAGCAACTTCCTTGAAGTAGTTGATTTATGAGTTTAGGCGAAGATCATTCACCACCCTCTAAAAGACTGGCAGTTGATCTGCTAATCGCACGCACCGCACCCTAGTGTACAGCAGAAAAAGGTTGTCTACTGGTGGGATTTAAGTGAAGATACAATTAAGAATGTGCCAATCTGGTTAAGAATGCGTAACATTACACAATGCAGATCTTAGGCTCCAAGAGTAACTTGCAGGGTGGGTCTGCCTACCGCATCCCAGTCAGGTACTGCAGATGACGTGAAATACTTGCCTGAATTGTACTGATTATCCGTGTCGTAGAACACTAACCGCAGAGGCTGGCCTGTTGCATACGCCTGGGCTACAGCCCGGCTCACATTCCATGTAATCGCTAATCCGGGCCATGGTATAACGGGCTTCGACTTGGTCGGCACCAGGATACTATTGAGATTTTCCTGTAGCAAAGGAGCGCTATTCCAGGTCAGCGTAGCTGGTTGCCAGGCCTGATTAATCACACCGATCTGGATATAGGAAGGATTGGTTTGACCCTGCACGCCTGCATTCGCATACTCGTACAGCGTGATCTTTGCGTTGACCATCGCTTTGCCCTTTGGTAGCGCACTTAAGGGAAAGGTGACGTAGAACTTCGAGAAACAGTCCCAGTCTGAGATATCGGACTCATTCATAATATTGACGTGAATGGCTCCTGGATAACTTTTGCTGCCTTCTAGCTTCCAGCGATTGTTCATGTCTCCTAGATAACTCCCGCAATCGAGTGATCCCCCTACCATGCTGTCGGTGACGACCTGATTGTTCAGCTTGTTGCGTACGGTATATACGGTAGTCGAACTTGCCTTGGGAGCCTGATACGCCGGCACGCCAAAGCGTAATTGACCCCAACTGGAAGGGTTGGTGCTCCCTGCGGCTTGCGGCCACCAGGTATCTGGAATGTACGTATTAGCTGCATTATCCCGGTTATGAATACGGACTCCGAGCTTCCACATGGTTCCCTGCGCCGGTGTGGGCAGTTTTAATGAGGAGAAAGGAATTTGGTAGGTCATCGACCAGCCAGCATCTTCTCCTGCTCCATTGAAGCCCTTCCCACGCCAGCCGTAGTTCGTCGTAAAGGGAATTTTGGCTGCTGTCCATGTTGTGCCCTGTCCAGTGTAGGCTTTTTGGTAGTTCGGCGATTGTATATGGCCATTGACGGCAGTCTGAAACTGGTAGGAATGTGCGTCAAGCTGCATGTTGGTGGCTTTGGAGGTGCTCAGATAGAGGGAGGCATTATCACCACTATTGAGATGAGGAGTCGTCTTGTTGGGATCATACCACAAATAGCGATCCACAATGCGCAAATCGACATAAAGTTCGCTGCTGCTGTAGCCAAGGCGTACATCAGTATAAGTCGTTGAGGTAGTAATGGCTCCAAACCAGAAGATCGCGGTCCGGTTAAAGGGAACGGTATTTGGAAAATAAGGCGCATTAATAAGCGGGAGTGGAGCCGCTGCTGCTTGTGCAGATGGGTTGGAGGTATACCACAGGCTATTCCAAAGGGATGAAGTTACGGATAGTGCGATACCTATAATTAAAATAGCCGTTGCGAGAGGCAACCATGCACGATTGGTAGCTCTAGTGGAATTATGGAAACGAAAGGAAGCTTTCATCTGGACGTTATACATTGTCTGCCCCCAGTTTTACAACTTCTTGGATGAGTTGTATGCAATTATGCCAACAATTTCTTGCAGCAGTGTTTCGATCTGGGTCAAGTAACCCCTTCTATTACCTAGAATGCTTCACATGGTCTAAAAAGGACAGAAATTATGGGGTCAGGACTTTTTTCCTATTACTGGACCGGTGTCCTCGCCAGCACATTAGCCTGGAAGCCCAGTCGGAAGATGGCGCCTTTCGTATCCCTCACTGCTACGTGTGCTGTAAGGGTCACTTTCCGTTGCTTTTGCATATTGACCGGTTCCGAAACGACCGCCGAGACGCTATCAACGCCGAAGCCAATATCCTGGCTCCCCACATTCTGCATCGTCGCAGGGAAAACGATAGCTGAGGCACTGACATCGCCACCGCTGAACAGGAATGTCTGACCATCAGGGGTAGGGATATCAAAGGTACAGATATCTCTCGTCCATCCGCCCTGATTCCCCGCCGTGCCAGTAAACGGCTGGATCACGACCACACCGGTAATCAAGAACAGGTCATTAAAAGGCTGTGCTTTTGGATCAGGATTGAAATCTACAAACTGGATATTATCAAAGCCAAGAACTGTGATCGCCATGTGAAGACTCCTTTCGTTGTGAAAGACATAACTGGTTCAATTTTAGCCCAACTCAAGTATAATTTATAAAGAACGTAAGTTGCTTTGTCAATACAAGGCACTCCACAAGTTCCAGGAGTGAGAGAAGGTTGCTATGAAGATCATCAAGCTTGGCCTCGTTCAAATGCGGTGTGAAAAAGGCGCTATTGACGAGAATTTGGCGTCCACCCATGCCTATCTTCAAGCAGGCGTGAGCCAGGGCGTGGATATCATGTGTTTTCCGGAAATGAGCATTACAGGCTATGTCAATCCTCTCCGCTCTCCTGAGGCTGTCCTACATCTAGATGGGCCAGAAGTCGCGCGTTTGGTGAGCATGACGAAAGATACACACATTACAGCCATTGCAGGTCTGATCGAAAGGAATCCCCACAGAAAACCGTTCATCACGCAAATCATCGCTCATGCGGGAAAGATACTGGGCGTGTACCGAAAGCAAACCATCGTTGAGGATGAAGTCAATTGGTTTGCGCCAGGCTCGACCGGAGCAGTGTTTCAGCATCCCAAAGTCCTCTTTGGGGTCTCCATTTGTGCGGACATTGATACCCCAGAAATATTCACGGAGCAGGCGGGACTAGGTGCACAGATCGTTTTTGAAGCAGCCGCACCAGGACTCTACGGGTCGCAGACGACGCGAAATTGGCTTTCGGGGTACCAATGGTGGCAAAACAATTGCTACCAAAAGTTGGGTCACTATGCACGCGACAATAGCATCATTATTGCTGTTGCGACACAAGCTGGAAGAACGATTGATGAAGACTTTCCAGGGGGAGGATATGTCTTCGGACCGGATGGAACATGTCTGTCTTCGACATCCGGTTGGTCAGAAGGAGTGCTATATGCTGAACTTCTTATCGACTAAAGAAAATATAGCTAGGCGTGATGTCATCCTGAGCGAAGCGAAGGATCTCGGCCCAGCGAGCAAGATCCTTCGCGGAGTTTACACTGAGTGCAACGAATGTGCTCAGGATGACACGATTGCGCTCAGGATGAAACGAAAGGACTGTGTTGTTACGTTACTCTCAGCATGACAGTGGTGATGGACCTTCCTGCAGTGCTCCAGTTCAACTGAATCGCCATCTCGTGGACCATAACTCAATGAGGCATTGGGATAAATTCTCGAAGTGAAAAAAGCCTGTTACAAGTGATGCAACTGATGCAAATACTGCTGATGTATGCAAATCGTCCGCTCTGCATTATAGCTATCTACGCTCGAACTCCTATTTAGAATGCTGCATTTTCTGAGTTTCGCCAAAAAGCCTGTTACAAGTGATGCAACTGTTACAGTGACATTACTTGCGAGCCAGACCTTCATAGAGCATTTGCACGCTAAAGTGGGTCACACGTTCTGCGCCATCTGGCCCATCGGTGTATGGGCGCATCTGGTTTTCAATCGTGAGCATAGCAACTCCGTGGAGAAGAGCCCACAGGGGAGATGGAGAAGTTCCCTGGTAATCATGTGGTTTATTTCGTCCATTCGATACCTAAGGGTGCCTGGACTACTCTCTTGATCACTGTGCGCATCTCTCCGCTGTTGGAGTCGAGCAGGGTAATGCCGGTCGCGGGATTAACCCCGTAGAGAGTGTGTCCATCGCCGCTCATGGCCAGCCCGGTGAAGTCCTGCTGTTTCAGGTATTCGCTCTGCATCTGAAGTGTATCCGTCTTGATTACCCAGATGCCGTGTAGCCCAACCACATACAGCAAGCTCTGATCCCGCGAAAGCGCCGCGCCATTGTGTAGCTCACGTCCCTCGTCGGCTGCGGTCACAATGCTATTGTTCGCATTAAAGTGATCGACCTTCGCATTGCCGATTAGCCAGAGCTGATATGTGTTCAGGCCGAGGTCGAGGTTGACTGTCGCAATCGTACCTAGCGCGGCATTTACAGCGTAGAGCGTTTTGCCGTCCTGCGAGAGGGTCAGGGTATAGTAGTGCAACAGCGCGGGTGAGTTGCCCACCGGCAGATCGAGGCAGCGCGCAATAGCCGGGAAAGGGATGGAGTTGTTTACAGTATCTGCCAGCCAGAGTATGTGGATGAAAGCCTTGTTCGTCACGGGGTTGATATAAAGCGTGTAGGCCATGTCTCCATCATCGGACATCTGGCGGGTCAAGGCCGCACCCTGCATCTTATCACCCAGATCGTTCTTATCAACAATAATACCCTGCAACAACTGGTTGGCATTGAGATCATAGGCCCGCACGTTATAGTGACTCGTCCCGGCCTGATAGTACTCCAATAAGTAGAGCATCGTGCCTCTGGGCGAGATCGCGTCCAGTGTAAAGTCGCCGTTCAGGTGGATACTCTTCACAAGCTTTCCAGCCTGTGTATCGACCAGTGCAATGCTGGTTGCTCCCGCAGGCGAATTCTGCGCGCGCAGCGCCAGCC
>JBKPBA010000524.1:0-8611 GCA_046726675.1 Chloroflexota bacterium | reverse complement strand
ACACTGGCGTTAATAGGTGGAACCCTTATTCGCTGAGGGCAAAGAGTGGCACGGCATGCGACGCTTTCGCTTACGTGAACTCTGGAGGGTCAACTGTGAGGCGCTGATGCGAGCCGCCGGGCAGAATCTCAAACGTCTGCTCAAGAAACGAGGTTGGGGACGGCGTCCATACCCAGCAGAGGCCATGTCTGCCCTCTTTTTGGCTTCTTTTTGGTGGTTGACTCGTCCTGCTTTTGGGTATGTGTCTGTTTCCTTGGTAATTGGTTCAGGTTATGCCATGAGCACGAGAGCAGGCGTTTCTCCATACTGATGAGCTCACAAGCGCATTTTTCAACACTCTGACTTATTGTGCGACCCAATATCCTCCAGGTACCTCGAACAGTACATTCTGGGAAGCAATGATTGCTTCAGTTCAGATCTTATAATAGCGAGATGAATTATAGGGTAGGTATTTTTTGGCCTAAGACATCTTTTTTTGTATATGTTTGAGCATTAACCGCAGTCATAATCCGCCTTCTTTGAAGATATCAAAGATGGTTCAGATGCATACTCTCGGCAGTACCGCACGCACCGGAGCGCAGGAGAACGAAAGACGCATGCCTCTCGTCGCTCTGTGCCAACGCGCTCTCTGCTTCCAACGGCTCTCCATCGTGATCTACAGCAGGTTCGTCGGCGTTATGGACGTGAAAGCAAACGCAATTTGTTGGAAGGCCTGGTAACAGTGGAGTAGGCGTATCTTGAATCACAAGAGCAGCTCGCACGGTTGCAATTTGAGATGCTTGAACAGCATCAACACACTCAAAAGAGGCTCGAGAACGTCTCTTTTGATCCCTTTGCTATATCGGCGTAAGGCATATATTTCATTGGCTCCTGAAGAACTTCTGTGGCATCAGGCTTGACATCAAGGGAAACACGCGGCGAGGTGTCCTTACACAGCTCATCCACCGCGGCAATGTTATGTTATAGTCCCTGCCGTGCAGGCACCGAGAGTTCAATTTCGGCGATATTAAGCCAGGCCGCCCTCTTTGCAATGACTTGTTCCTGCGGCAGAAGTCCTTGTGCCCATTGCTATGCTTGTTGGAGAAACATGATAGCAGCTGGTGAGGCTGTCTTCAGCGAAATGGTCGCGAATGCTAACTGGCGCCGTACGAGATGAAGCCGGACGTAATCACCACTGGTCCGGGCGTAATCATGGCGACGACCACTTCGTCCACGAACTGGCGGTCGGTGAGCCAGTGGTGCCCCTACACAACGCCTCCGTACAGGAAAGGAATGATGGCCAGCCCAATGCCAAACACGAAGGCCCCAGCGAAGACAAAAAAGGTGAAGATGGCCCATAAGGTGCCGCCTGCCGTTCCCCCCAGCGCTAGAAGAGCCACTAATACTACAACCGTAGTTATGAAGGCGCATGAGAACTTGGGCGAGAGCGCCATCGGAGTACGCGTCGCCGGTAATGGCTTTGACGAGCCCAAAGCCGCTTCCTCCGTCGAAATGTCGACCAGACTAGCCGCAGCTCAGGCGAACGGACCGGTAAGGGCAGGGCGATCTCCAACAGGCGCCGCACTTCCGGTACCGTTAACTCAGCAAGCTCATCTGTTCCCGCACTTTTTTTCCCTGCTCCTGCAAGCGAATACTGGCGAGCCAGGCATGGGCCATCATCGACAAGGTAATATGTCGGTACCAACTGTGCCAGAAGCGCACTTCATAGTCATCTAGCCCGGTCTCTCCTTTGGCCTCTTCGATGCACTGCTCCACCGTGTAGCGGCTGGAGGCGACGCGCACCTTCGCCGCCAATGACGTTCTTGGGGGCACATAGGCCAGGTAATAGGCGAGTTGCTTTGGGTCACTGAGTGAACGACGAGCCAGCAGCCACACGTCGGGTCCTGGCAGCTGATCCCTACTCTCCACCACTCGGATGCGGGCCCAGTGCTAGGTGATAGGTCCTTTCTCGCCCTCCATCACCGCTAGCCGTTTCCAGGCAGAGGAGGGCAAGTTCGCGACCACCTCGGAGACCATCCTGGCTTTGGGCGCCCCAGCAGCCACCCGTGGTGTGAGCCGTGGCCGTCCTCCTGTTTGCTCTTGGGGCTCCTCCACCAGCGGGCGTTCGGTCCACACTCGCGTGTTGGCCGAGACCGCCAGCACGTAGAAGCGGCCCTGCGCCTGGATCGCTTCCCGCAGGCGGGGCGAGTCGCCATAGACCTCATCGCCGGTGACCCAGCGCATCGGCACACCCTGCTCCCAGGCGTGCACGAGCATCGCGATGGCCTGTTCGGGCTTGGTTGCAAAGCGCACCTCCTGCGGGACCCGCGCCTCCGCTCGGCGCTGCGTATTCCAGGCCCACTCTTCCGGCAGATACAGCCGTCGATCTAAAAACACATGCGCGCCTTTTGCTGTGTAGCTCAACACGGTCGCCACTTGCCCATTTTCCAGCTTGCCTGCTGCCCCCAGGTACTGGCGCGCCACCCCGACTGAGTGCGTCCCTTTCTTGAGAAAACTGGTCTCATCGACCACCCCGATCCCCTCCTCGTCTCCAACCGTCTCGATCACGAACTGCTGCAGTCGATCACGCGCCGCCTCGGCATCCCAGGGCACGCGGTAGAGCAACCGCTGCATCCGGTCGGGGACCCGATCCCCTACCACTTCGGCCACCTGCCAGCTGTTCTTGCGATCCGCCTGGGCGAGCAGCCCACGCAGATACTTCTTGGCTTGCTCGCGTGACTCGCTGCGCTCGAACAGGTCAGCAAAGCGCGCGTGAAACTGTTCAAATTCTTCTTGCCACTGCTCCAACTCTTCGATGGTCATCTACTTCCTCCCAATCGTTCTCCACTTGCTATTTTTCTCTTCATCAGTATCTACGAATGAGAGCTAACTACGGTTGTAGTACTAGTGAATATGTAGTAAGTGGAAGGAGAAAGTATGCAGACAACGACTCCTCAAGAACAGCACTTGACAACACTCTCGCGGATTCGTCGTGTACACGGCCAGCCGGGTAACCCCTACGAACTCATCTTTCTCGATCAACAGGATCGCATCATCGTGCCGCTCACGGAATGGTATCGCCTGCGCCAAGCGCAAGGGCCAGCGAGCACAAGAAATACCTATCTCTCCTGTCTGATGCCCTTTTTCACTTTCCTGACAGAGGATGGGTGTCCCTGGAACGCGCCGCCGGAACGCTTGCGCCGGGCCTTGATTGCGTTTCATCGAGATTACTTAGGCTGCAAGATCCATTTCGACAGAGAAACTGATACTGTCGAAATTGGCCTGACACGAGACACCCCGCTTCAAGAGAGTACGCTCCGGGTCATGCGAGCGGCACTGCGCGATTTTTACCTCGTCATGAAAGAGGCTGGGTTGTATGCCTTTGCCAACCCACTCTCTTCTGAAGTGCTCGTTGCGCTCAAACGCGAACAGGAGCGCACGCTGGCCAATCGCGGTGCACCCGATCACGCCGGAGTACGAGCAGAAACCCATGAGCAATCCCGGCGGCGACCCACCGCCTTTCTTCGCCAATGCCAGGCTCAGGGATGGAAGCCCGAAGTACGCAAAGAACTGGCGGATGTGCGTCAGGGTATCCACGACGTGCTCGATGCCATGCTGGATAGCGCGGAGGTTTCTGCCCGTGAGAAAGCGGTGCTGTATCTGTTGCAAACGACCGGGGCCAGGATTCATGAGATTGCTCTCATGACGGTGGGCGGCTATCAAAACGAAGGACTTGCTGGTCAGGCGCAGGTGATGAACAAAGGCAGCTCTGGCCGCGAGGGCAAAACGATCTACTTCGCCCACAACCCTCGCGTCCAGGAGGTACTCAACGAGTATATTGAACAAATGCGCCCGTTGCATGATCAAGAGGGACGCCGCCGACTCATAGACGTTGGTCCCCACGAACCCCTGTTTTTGACCGAGCGAAAAACACCGTACTCGCTGAAAGCGTTTTACTGGCATTGGTATCGGCACTACACACCCTTACAGACCAAATGTCCTGTCCGCTTTTCTCCCCATGACCTGCGGCACTTGTTCGTGACGGAATACCTGATCAAGCTCAAAAGAGCGTGTGGAGCTGGCACAGAGCACTTTGATGCCGAGAAGTACCTTCGAGAACGCGAAGCCTTTGGCAGCATAGTCATGCGTTGGCGCAGCACGCGGACGATCGATATCTATGACCAGAACCGCGAGGGGGAAGCCGTTTTCTCCGTACTCGCTGGCTATCAGCAGGATCTCTCCCAGCGGCACTATGCGACCCTGCCGCCCATGGTGACGAATCCTCCAGAACTGAGAGATGCTCCTGCTCCTTCGGAACAACCAGAACGGCGGATCCAGGAAGCACCAATCGTGTGGATGCACGATACCGAGACACTCAACTGGATCAAGAGCATGGAACGAGAAGCAGGGCAGCAGTCGTAAGCGTACAGGAAGATGGAAGGAGAGGAAGATGGGAACAAGGTCCGCGAAGATCGAGCATGCAGCGGGTGCTGTAACAGAGCAGCTTGATCATTCTCCACGTTTGAATTTCAGCAATCCGAAGGCCCGTGAAGTCCATACCCAGGCCTTTTTGACATGGCTCCCGAAGATCCTACACGAGGCGCCAGGTATTCACTGGGAGCGCTTGCCAAGCCAGGTAATGGGCTATCTCATTCATACAGTTGCCGACAGTCCTGATATCATCTCCATTACCCTTGCTATTGGCAGTGCGATGGATGCGCAGAAACCAAAGGTGTTGTACAGCACTTGCACTAATCTCACCAGGCTCTTGGAGCGCTTACGCAGCGACTATGAAATGACTACGCTCGCTGAGCTTGGCGAGCGTTCAATCTGGGATCATTTTGTCGAAGGAAGAATGATCTCCTCCGGCGATCTCACCAAACTCAAGCGCTACGATGCGCTTGCTTCCATACATCTGCCATCCTACCTTGAAGGGCTTACGGAACGGCAACGGGTGATGTGGCAGCCCTATCTCCTACCAAAACTGCCCCGTGGGTTTCTCGACAAGCAGGCACAGCAAAAGGCAGTTATGGCAGCCGCACAGAATCGGCGCAAGGAACAATCCGAGGTTGTTCTCCCGCTGTTTCCTCTGCTCGTCGAAATTGTGCAACTGCGGAAGCAAGCGATGGAACGCCTCATCAAGGAGTTTCGCAGGTTGCGAGATTGCGCCATTGCAGGAGACATCAAGTTGCCCTACCAATTTCAGTACGTAGATCGGCAGTTTTCTGTTTCTGAGCACGCCACCAATCTCTCCGAGGTACAACTCATTGAACGAGAGGTTACGCTTTCACTCACGCTCTGGGATCGTATCCAATGGGTCGAAAAGCACCGAGAGATCTACGCGCCCTGGGTCCGTTGGAAAGCAAAACAGCAACGAAATGCGTATGTACCTGAACGCAATACCTGTTTCTTACAGTACGAGGGACCAACTGGTGACCTTCTCTGGTGCGGGGATCTCATTGAGAAACAACTCCTCGGAAATTACCGTCGCCGGGGGTTTGTTGTCAGCCGCCCAGCACTCTTATCACCAGCCGACAGCGATGCGAAATGGTTAGCATCGGCCAGGCGCATATCTGGAGCAGTGCTCTTTGAACCCGAGTCGCTGTACAGAGGAACGTTATTTGCCGCGGCTCTGGCAACACTTTCCCTTACCAACGGGAGCCGTGTGAGTGAACTGCTTCAGGTCAGCGCCTCCCGTTTTGAGACCATCGTCGTTGATGAACTCAAAAATCAGCAGCCGACTGGCCGACAAATCGGCATCCTGGTTCAGAAGCTCTTGCCCAAAGGATACACGCACGAAAGTGAGCGGCAGTTTTTTCTCATCAGCGACATGGCGGTATGTCATCTCAAAGAAATTGCGGAGTTACTTCAAGCGGCTCATGATGGTATCATCCCCATTGTTCATCCTTGCGCCCACAACAACAAGGCAGACGATCTGTTGCCAGAACCGTACTTCTTTCAGTGGGCAGCATCTGCTGATGGACGACTTGGCAATCTGACTACGAAAGACGTCGCGCAACTCTTGCGTTTTCTCTTTCATGGCCTCACCCTCACCACCAGAGATGGAAAACCCATCCGTATTGCTCCGCATCTCCTCAGGCATGTACTCGCTACTCATGCAAGAACCGTTCAGAATATCCCGGCAGAGGCAGTTGCCTATCTGTTGCACCATCGGGTGACGCTGCCTGGCTCGCCCAACGCGCTTACCATTCCTGAAGCCACGGCATATTACAGTCGGCTCCCGGTCGCGAAGCTTCTCGCCCTCCTCTTTGAGATCCAATCGACGCTGGTTTCCGATCAAGGACGTTCCTATCTGCAAGTACCCGCCCCGCAAACACTGGAGCAGAAAGATGAGGCATTACGCAAACAATTTGAGCGATGTGGCATGATTGGGCCAACCGTGCTCGGTTTTTGCAGTGCTGGCACTTGTGTCCGTCCTGACAACCGAGGAATTTGCGCCAATTGCCAGTATCTTGTCCCCCATTACAGCAATTTACCCAAGGCCAGGACCTGGAGGAAACTGTATCTGCTGCAAGCGAAACTTCACGATGATCAGGGTCATGCTGTCGATGCAGAGCAGGCTCGCAAGGTGGTCCAATACCTTGATGATATGATTCGGATGATGGAGATCCAGACCCGCACACGCCAGGATGGCGGCTATTTGCCTTTTGCGGATACGCTGCTGCCAGCTCAGGATGATGAAGGAGATGAGCTATGACCCTTTCCTCTGGGGACCAGCACGCTCACCTGCGCGCCAACGCAGCAGTACAAAAACAGACAACGGTAAATCGTCTTAGCCAGGCGATTACACTGCTTGAAGCCGAGGGCCGTCCGGTGAATACCTTCACCATTAAAGAGGTGAGCGGCCTGGACTACATGAGCTACTACCGCAACAGAGAAGCATTCCAACTCTTCCAGGAGCACAGTACCCATCTGCGGAAGGAACGGGAACAGGAACAAGCGAAACAGCCGACTGCCAGTCGTGTCTCAAGGGGGAAAAGAGGGAGAGGGCGAGAAGCTCCTCACGCTCCTAAGGTGACACCGCGAGATCCCCTGCTGGACTACAAGCGCCCTCGTCTGGTCGAACTTTTGCACGAGGCGCGTACCGAACGCGACGAAGCAAAACGACGGGCACAGGCGGTGCAAGCCGAGGTGGAACAGCGAGCGAGCGCAGAACGAACCGAGGTAGAACAGCGCTACCACAAACTTCTGCAAGAGCATATGCAGTGTGGTATCACCATTGCGAAACTCGAAGCGCAAGTGGCCGAGTACCTGGCGTTCATGGAGCGCTTTCGCTCTTCCCTTCGACGAGAGGAGCACGAACCGAACCAGTAAGGTTGCAGCCTTCGCGTGTCCGGCGTGCTCCTCTTCTTCAGTGATTGACCCGCTATTCTTCAATGGTCGCAGCTCGTACGAAAGCCCGATATCCAGCCCCAGAAGCTAATCCAAGGGATGCGGTGTTCTCGGCAGATGCACTGTAGAACGCAACAAGATCTTCTTGAGTGACTGAGGCAGCCCACAGGAGCGTAGCTGCAAGAGCATATCCTTTGCGGCGTGCCTCTGGCAGTGTATCAATGCCGAGTTCACACGCTTCGGCAGTCCGGCGTGAGCTGTGTGCAAGACTGAGTAAATACCCTTCAACGATGACCCCAATGAGCGGACGTCGGTCTGGGTGGAAGTAGTACTCGACCTCCCCAGGATCAAAGAGTTCCACCAATGCTTGATCAGCAGGGGTAAGAAGGCGCGCAACGTGTTGAGCCGCCGCAACACTCATGGTTGGGGATGCCACTTGCTGAAGAACTACCTCTCGACTGATGTGCGGGGCGACGCGATCTGTTGGAGGTAATGTTAATGCTTCGCTCGCACGTACTAACAATGCGTCACGCTCTGGCGCAGGAACATCGGGTCTCCAGATAGCAATCTGCTCACCGGCCATTTCGGCAGCATACAGTTTCCAGGGTGGCTGAATCCCTTCGCGCAGAAGCTCAACCGTGTTTTGGGCAATGGGAGGAAGTTGTACCCCCCAGACGGCCTCGATATGCAAGCGAAGCAATGCTCGCTGTGTTGATCCCATGACAATCCTTTCTGAAATGTGGAGGTCCGCAAAAAAGGAGAAAATCTCCCTGAGAGGGGGTGTTTTCCATCAAAGGCCTCCTTTCTTTCAACTGAACTGCCATGCGGGCACACGTCTTACCCATTTTTATCTTACACGAATTGTGACTGCTCTGCAATATGCTTTTCTGTGGCAAGAAAGATGATGTGTCTGTTCAAAACAGAGGCATGTGTGAGCGTGTATTCTGTTTGAAACCGGTGGCTCAGCAACAACTAGAAGAAACGGGTGGGCAGGATCGTCTGGAATACCATGACAGATGTGCGTGGAATGTCTGTCATCTTCAGATCAGACGACCTGAGACAAATCGTATGCAATTGGTCGAGGGGTGAAAAAGCGCATGAGTGGATGGATGTGGTGCTAGAAATGCACTGCCTGCACCGCACTCACGATCCACGCCACCACCAGGACTCCTATCAAATACAGAGGAAACGACCAGACGATCCGTCCCGTCCATGCTTTCATCGTCCGCCAAATGGTGAAGGTTGCCAACGCCCCAAAGAGGACATTGCTCACGTGCGC
>JBKPBA010000523.1:0-6984 GCA_046726675.1 Chloroflexota bacterium | reverse complement strand
TTCTTTTCTTGTCATGGGCGTTTCTGTTTACTATATCGCAAGAATGCTCTGCGCTCAGCATCATCTGCATCTCTGGCTGTGACCAGTCCGTACACACCTCGTCCTCTGGGAGCAACAAATACCGTCAGATATCTGCCCGCCGCAGTTTGTCCAATAATGTGATAACGTCCCAGTCTTGCTTTTCGAATAAAAGGTACGCCAAAAATAACTTCTTCAACCTCTTCAACGCTCACCTGGTGACGCGCAATATGCTCTTCACGTCCAGGCTCGATAACAAGTTCGTAGATTCTCACAATTATGCATCTTTTTGCAACAATTGTACTGCAAAAGATGCTTTTTGTCAAGCAAATTACAAGAGCGAAAGGTACAGCACTGTCATGCTTCATTGCACTCAGCATCTCTCTGCCCATCGAGACAGACCCTTCGCTTTGCTCAGGGTGACAATCGGGGGAACCCTATCGCCTTGCCAGAGCGCGGCAGTAAGGTACCGCGTTACTGGTCCCACTTGTACTCCCCCTAACCTATGTTATAATACGCAAGGTTAGCTTACAACCTTTCTTCACCTCTTGCATTAGGGAGATTCATGACTATATGAATGAACATATTCTTGTTTGTGTGGCGTGGCCGTATGCGAAAAGCTCCACTCATGTTGGTCAGATCGTTGGCGCCTACTTACCTGCTGACACGTTTGCGCGTTATCATCGTATGGCAGGGAACCATGTTCTTATGGTTTCCGGAAGCGATGAACATGGCACACCCATACTCGTTGACGCTGAACGAGAGGGTATCAACCCGCGTGAATTCGTTGCGCGCTATCACCATCAAATTTGTGAAGTGTGGGATAGATTGGGTATATCCTGGGATATATATACTGAAACTGGAACAGAAAACCACTATCGCATTACACAAGATTTCTTTTTAACGCTCTACGATAAGGGTTATATCTTCAAAGATTCAATGGAATCTCCTTATTGCCCTACGGACCGTCGCTTCTTGCCCGATCGTTATGTTGAAGGCACTTGCCCGCATTGCGGTTATACATCTGCTCGCGGTGATCAGTGCGATAACTGTGGCCGAACGCTCGATCCTGTTGATTTGATAGCTCCTCGTTGCCGCCTGTGCGGAAGTAAACAAGCCAGTCTGGAAATACGCACAACGGAACACTTCTTCCTGGACTTGCCTAAGTTGCAAGAGCCGTTGATGGCCTGGCTTTCAGATGGTAAGGATCACTGGCGTGCTAATACCCTGGGATTTGCCATGAACTGGCTCAAAGAAGGACTGCGCCCACGAGCGATCACTCGCGACCTGGATTGGGGTGTTCCTATTCCGCTTGATGGTTACGAAGATAAACGCATTTATGTGTGGTTTGATGCGGTCATTGGCTACTTCTCTGCCTCAGTTGAATGGGCAGAAAGGCGAGGTACGCCAGAAGCATGGAAGACCTGGTGGGTACCAGGCCAGGCAGAACCACCAGTAAAGTCCTACTACTTTATCGGGAAAGACAATATTCCATTCCATGCCATTATCTGGCCAGCAATGCTGATGGGCTATGGCAATCGCAATTTACCTTATGATGTACCGGCAAACGAGTTTATGACAATGAGCGGGGCAAAGGCATCGAGTAGTCGAGGCAATGTGATATGGACAAAAGATGTTTTAGATCTTTATGATACTGATACACTACGCTATTATCTCTCGGTGACTGCTCCTGAAGGACGAGATACCGATTTTACATATGAGGAATTGATCCGGCGAAATAATGACGAACTGGTAGCTGCTTATGGAAACGCTGTACACCGTACGCTCACTTTTCTACAGAGTAAGTTCGGCGGTGTTGTGCCCCATCCACAAACCCTACACCAGGCTGATCGTGAAATCCTGCAAGAAGTGGAGCGAGGCTTTATGGTGGTTGGGCATAACATAGCGAATTGCCATTTCAAAGATGGCATTAACGCTGCTATGGCGGTTGCGCATGCGGCAAACCGCTACCTGGATGAGCAGGCGCCATGGAAACAGATTAAAGTAGATCGCGAGGCGGCAGGGACGACGATGTATGTAATGCTTCAAGTATTGAGCGGCTTGCGGGTACTCTTCTGCCCGTATCTGCCATTTTCATCTCAAAAGCTACACCATTTTCTGGGGTTCGAAGGTCAGGTGGACACAGTCAGTTGGAAACTTGCCAGGGTTCCGGAGGGCATGAAATTACCTGTACCAACACCATTGTTCCCGAAATTAGAAGAGTTCGCAATCGCCCAGTAGGATAACAACCCCTGCCTACCCTGAAGAGGCTTTTTGTTCACCATCATGTGAGGAGTGCTCGTCGGCTTGCGTATTATGTGTATGCGCGTGACTATGACGAACAGGCACCTTCTTTCTGTGATCGACGATTATATGTGTGATCTCATCGAGCTTTTCAGGCGACCATTCGGCAAAATGATCCCAGGCACTTGTCTGCCAGTCATCAACCGTCTTTGTCTCCGGAATCCAGGGAGGAAGGTTCAACAGCAAGTGCTGAGCTATTGCATTGACAAATGGTTCATACATCCGTCGTATATCGTAAAGATGTTGTTCAGCATCCTCCCCCTGACGTAATACTAACCCTACCTCGGCAAGAGCATCGCGCATCCTTGCAAACTCAGTCTTAGAGAGGCGTCCGAGTTTAGGATTCATCGGCGGCGTCCCATAGACCTGTGCAAGGTCGACTGCCGCGTGACGCGCGATAGCGAAAGTGAGTCGTGTGGTTGGTGTAGAAATGTCCTCGAAACCAACAATTAGCAATGCACAGGTATCCAGAATGGTAGTTAGCGCGGCCAGCCAGGATTGCCGTTCATGTTGGGAGCGATAGTATGTCAAAACCGGATAGGAGAGATGACTCTCCAGCAATTCAGCACACCATCGTTCCCATTCACGCATAAACTGGACAAGTTCGTCCAATTTCCGGTCTCGATAACTCCTACGCAACAATTCGGTCGCGCTTGAAGGTGAGCCAGCGCGCGCATCGAGAAGGGAGATATTGATCTCCCGGCGCGAAAACGCCTGGTAGATCACCGGGATATAGCCAATAATCAGGGCGAGTAAGCCAAAGCCAAAGCCAGCCTCTACAAAGACGAGGAAGCGTGCCAGCCCTGACATTGGTGTGACATCGCCTAACCCGAGGGTGACGAATGTCGTTCCACTCATATAGAGATAGGTTCCAAAAGTCGCATTCTTCTCCGGCACATTCAGAGGTAAACTTAGCCCCCATTGGATGAGTGCGAAGGAGAGCACGAGGACTAATGCCCAAACAATCAGCATGAGGATGAGCGAAAGCGGGCCATAATAACTCAGATAAAACTCCCGTCGATTTCCCGAGTGCATCTTCCGCCCAATTGACGACCACAGCATCCAGGTTGATGTGTAGAACATGCGTGATAGTCTGAAGCGCCGTGATACTCTACGCGGCAGGACAATTGACTCGAAACTGTCTTGAATGACAACAAATATTAAAATAACGCCGACGAGTGCTGCCAGAATTTTCATGAATGCTCCTTTGTTCTCACCTCAGCTTTTTTCCCATAAAAATCGCCACCTCATGCTCCACCAGGCCTGGAGGATAGAAGTGTTGATGGACACTCCATGCTTCGAATCCATTGCGCAAATAAAATTGTATAGCCGGGTAATTGACGTTTTGGGTCTCTAATACGATTGCCCAGCAGCCACGGTTGCGTGCCCAGTCTGAGGCACAATTGAGTAGCAATGAGCCAATACCATAACGCCGGAACTGGCGGCCGACAATGATATCTTCAATTCTCGCTACAGAACGCCATGGTTCCACATTGAGCAAAACTACTCCTGCTATCTGCCCACCGGCCAGAGCAACGTAACCTCCTTCAACACTGCTCAGCCTGGTTTCGACTTCCTCCAGTTTATGTTCGTATTCGCGAAAGCTTTTATAAAGAGGCGGGTCGACTGGTGTTTCCCAGAGTTCGAAAGCTAATGCTGGTTTATCAAGTGTTTGCGAGGCGTCATCGTTCTGCGCCAACTTTCCATTTACACGTAAGGTATAGATTCGATCTGTCTCAAAACTGTAGTCTAGTTCGTGCAGAGCAAGCGCATCTGTGATGGCTACAGATCGTACATCAATTGCGGGCAATGTTCTATCCATAATCTTCCCCCATTCCCAGGGCCATATACAAGTCTTTTCTTGCCGGGTTCTAAGGCTCTATATCCTCTGACTACTGGAGGGGAAATGTAAAGCCTGCTGCTTGTGCCCCAAGACAAGCAGCACCAACGACGCCCGAAAAATCTCCCAGCTTCGCTCGTATAATCTTCGTTTTGCGGCCCGGATCCGCCAATGCCGTAATGCGAGCGCGATGAACTGCACGCTCAAAGAGCAGGTCAATGGCTTCAATCACTCCCCCACCTAAAATAATGCACTCAGGATTGTAGAAGTTCATGACCGACGCCAGGCCATATCCCAGGAAATCAGCCGCTTCCGTGACAATTTCGTTGACCAGGGCATCGCCTTGGTTGAGCGCATGTGCCAGCAATCCAGAACGAATAATCGTTTCTCCTTCTGTCAGTTGAAGTTCCGCTTCCTCGGTCAGAACCGAGGTGCGCCCATGGTGTATTTCTGCCATGATGGCTTTTGTGATAGCAGTGCGAGAGGCATACGCTTCTAAACAGCCACGACTACCACACGGACAGATACGCCCACCTGCCTGAATCGTCATATGCCCGACTTCCCCGGCAGTCCCTGTCAGGCCTGCATACAACCGACCGTTTTGGACAATGCCACCACCAATGCCTGTGCCTACGAACATGACCACAAAGGTAGAATAGCCTCGACCCGACCCATAGAGGTATTCTCCCAGGGCTGCCACCTCGACATCATTGCCAACCGCGACGGGTTTGCCAAATTGCTTGCCGAGTATCTCAGCCATCGGCATCTCTTTGACGCCCAGATTCGGTGCATCGACGACAACCCCCTTTTTGCGATCAATTTGTCCGGCTGCTCCAATACCCACCGCAACAATTGTGGCGCCATTTGGCAATTTTGCAGATTCAAGTGCGGCTGTTGACAGGTGTATGACATGCTGTGAAATGTATTCCTGCCCCTTTTCGGCACGTGTGCGTTTGCGTTCTGAACTTATTACTTCACCAGTGGTGATATCTACAACCGCAGCCAGGGTCTTCGTTCCGCCCAGGTCAATACCTAGAGCAAATACTTTTTGTTTTGCCATTCGATACCCTCACTTTTTTGAAAATGGTAGGCTCAATCCTGGCTCAACGTCCAGATCAAGACCATGTTGCTCGCCTCTAAGCAGGTGAAAGAATGCGGCACTTGCAATCATTGCGGCATTATCGGTACAGAACTCAATCCCCGGATACTTGAGACGGATATTAAGCGGGCGTAGTTCCCGCTCCAGACGTGCTCTCAGGCTGACATTGGCAGCTACCCCACCCGCAAGCACTACTTGCTTAACATGATATTCTTGTGCTGCAAGACGAGTCTTGACTGCCAGAACATCTACAACAGCTTCTTGAAAAGAAGCGGCCAGTAACTCAACATTCGCGCCACCTCTTTGTGCTGCCTGCACTCCCATGCGCGTGTATTGACTGACTTGCTTCCCTGCGTTTCCCGATGAGCGAGTATGATGTACATTCCGCTCTCCAGCTGCACCCTCAGCGAGGTGAAGCACCGCTGTCTTCAGACCACTAAAGCTGAAATCATAGGTGCCGCGTAACCAGGAGCGTGGCAAACGATATGCGTTAAGCGCCTGCGTAGTTAATTTACCCTGCTGTTCCAATTCCTCCTGTGCGTGCTGGGCGGCTTTCTGAATAGCCGGTCCACCTGGGTAGCTGAGACCTAAAATACGTGCTACTTTATCAAAAGCTTCCCCGGCTGCATCATCGCGGGTACGGCCCAACAATTCATATTGGCCATGGCCACGCACAAGTACTAGCTCACTATGAGCGCCCGAGATGATCAGGCATATTAAAGGAAATATGGGGTCTCCCTTTTGATACTCCCAATCAGTATCCTCCGTTTCCTTTGAAGCAGCTCCAGTTTGTCCTCGCAGCCAGTTAGCATAGATATGCGCTTCAAGATGATTGACGCCAAGAAATGGGAGATTGTATGCCATAGCTATAGCCTTGCCGACCGTGAGACCTACCAGCAATGATCCAGCCAGACCAGGACCATAGGTGGCGGCAATAGCATCGATGTTTTCCCATCCGCACCCAGCCTGCTCAAGCGCCATTTCAATTACTGGAATGATGGTAGTAAGTTGTTGGCGTGAAGCAACTTCTGGTACCACACCGCCATAGCGATCATGAATTTCAGCTTGTGAGGCCACCACATTTGAGAGCAGATAACGGCCATCTTTGATGATGGCGGCTCCTGTTTCATCGCATGAGCTTTCGATTCCTAGTATGAGCATAAAAGATGTTCCGTTCTGTTAGCTCGGTTAGTACTTTACTGGCAAAGCTTCATGAGCTAGTCAGTGAGTAACTCCCCACCCCTCACTATCATAGCAGACTCGACTAAAATTTGGTAGCCACACCATCACCCCCACCGACCCGATCAACAGGGCATCGTTGGGGTAGGACACTTTGGCTAACCTCACAATCTCGTCACAGGGCGGTAGGTAACAATATCGTGTAACGAACACCCAATTTTCAGGTATAATTAAGGGTGAGAGAATAAAAATTAGGGTGACTGCGTTGACTCTGTTCATTCACTCCTTCTCCTTTCATCTCTGCGGTTTCCATTTCTCCTAACGGCGGCGCTGCTTGGCTGTAGACTGATGGTGGGATTAGCCTACAGCCTAGATATTTCAAAGGGACTGCTGCTAGTTTTAGTTGGGTCAATGGGGAGACTAGCGGCGGTTACGTTGACTGCTTGCTGCGGGGCCGCGTCCAGGGCGGCTCTGCGGCTTATTTCCGATTTTCGTGGGGAGGGGAAGAATAGTATACTGAGACCTTATTTCGACAATTGAATAC
>JBKPBA010000522.1:0-4971 GCA_046726675.1 Chloroflexota bacterium | reverse complement strand
ATCGTGTGATTCCCAATGGAGTCAATTTAGAGCGCTTCAGTCCGCAGATTGCACCTCTTCCGCAATTTATGGATGGCAAACAGAATGTTCTTTTCGTTGGTCGTTTCGAGAAGCGAAAAGGTGCGAAATACTTGCTGCGAGCAATACCACTTATCCGCGAGCAGTTTCCACAAACGCGTTTCATCTTTGTTGGCGAAGGCCGACTACGACGCGGTTTTCAGCAATTCGTCGAGCGCCAGGGTTGGCAAGATGTCGTCTTTACCGGCTATGCCTCCGATAGTGATTTACCACATTATTTTGCTAGCGCACACATCTATTGTTCCCCCGCCACTGGTGGAGAAAGCCTGGGTATTGTGCTCTTAGAGGCAATGGCCTCGGGTGCGCCGATAGTCGCATCGAATATCAGTGGCTATGCAACAGTTGTTAGTCATGGTATAGACGGTCTATTGACGACTTCTCGCAATAGCGAGGAACTGGCGTGGGCTATAGGACACCTGCTCGGGCATGAGCAACTGAGACAACAATTCATCAATGCCGGCCTGCACAAAGCTCGCGAATATGCCTGGCCGCGTGTTGCCGAGAGCATAATGGAGTTTTATTGTGAGTTATTGGATGACCGGAACAAGGGACTGTTGAGACAAAAATCGCGCGCTTAATGAAAGAATTTGTAAGAACGATGGTACATGTTCATTCTGATGCACAAGTTGCATTAAAAGACTCAGAAGAAGAAGTTACTCCTCCTGCTCCGAATAGCTACAGCCGTGCCGATATCCACATGCATACTAATCTGGGCGATGGCTGGGCAAGCCCGGCGAAAGTAGTTGAAGAGGCTACGCGTCGGGGCTTACCCTTAATTGCCATTACCGATCACGATCATGTAGAGGGCGCAAAGCGAGTAGAGGAATTAATATATCAACAAAGCAGCCCTTTACAGATGATTACAGGCGTTGAAGTTTCAACGCGCCAGGGTCATTTACTCGGCCTCTTTGTGACGAAGGCTCCCAAGACCATGAGGTCAGTCGAAGAAAGCATCGAGGACATAAAAGAGCAAGGTGGTATTGTGATTGTGCCCCATCCTCTAGGAAGGCTTGTACCTAGTCTCAGTCGTGCCAAAATTGATGCTTTGCTTGACAAGGGGTATGCAGTTGATGGCATTGAGATGTACAATCCATCTCCTGCAAATGCTTCGATGCGGCCTGTCGTTCGTGCTGCTAATCAAAAGTGGGGGCTTGCTGAAACAGGTGGGAGTGATGCACATTTCTGGCAACATATTGGTTCAGGCTATACTCTATTCCCTGGAAGTAGCTCTGATGATCTGCGCCGCGCAATTATTGAACGCACTGTTCGTCCTGGAGGACAAGAACTACCGGCACCACGTCTTTCAGCAAGTGTTTATGTTGCTCAGTGCGCCTGGAGCTGGTTTGTCGATCCTCCAAGACGTATTATGAGGTCTTTACAGAATCGCTAACCCATACAGGTGAGAACACTATCCACTGCTCAGGATGTGCTTTGATATACATCTCCAGCCTCTCTATCAATGCACACATCACTGTGTCGGTATTCATTCGCTCTTCTTCAGTCAGTTCGAGGGTGAGAGGAACGAATTTCCCTCCTATACGAGTACGAGTTGTATGCCAGCCACATCCACCAACCAGAGCCGCACCTGTACGTTGTGACAACAATACAGGACCTATTGGGAGAAGCGCGGGTTCGTCAAAGAAAAGCTTTTCAACACTCTCACCCTCTACAGCACGATCTGCGGTAATTAACACAATTTGATTGTTTCGCAAGGCCTTGATGAATGTGCGAATCGGCGTACTACCACCCAACGGCACAAATTGGACTCCCTTACTATTCCGTAATTTGAGTATCAAGTCAAGTGTACGTTCGTCCTTTAATCGTTCTACGGGAATAGTCAATTGGTAGCCTTTGATGGCAAGCCATTGAGCCAGGTAATTGAATGGACCCAAATGGGCCGAAAAGAGAATTACACCTTTTCCTAATGTCAATGCTTTCTCGAGATGTTCAACACACTCAATATTTATCGAGTCCAGAATCTTTTCTTGCGGTATGTATGGGAGAGTAAAAAGGTCTACGTAATTACGAACATTATTCTGAAACATTTGTAATACTATATGACGAAGGCGCCTGCGACCTACGCTCGTTTCTACTACCTCTTTGCCAAGTACATGAATCATATTGCTGGTCGCTTGTTTTCTTGCTTTGGTTGCTATGAAGAAGGCCGCTAATCCAGTAATATCAGCGAGTACGGATACAAACCACCGTGGTAAACGTGGGATAATGACTGAAGCAAATTTAAAAAGTTTATACATTCTATTTTTATTATTCCGAAGGCCAGAATTGGCGAAACATATACCATTGTGTTGGCCATTCACGTATCATTACTTCTAATGCATCATATATGCGCTGTGTGAGGCGTGATATTTCCCTGGCACGTTCCAGGTTCTTGCCTTGCTGTGGCAAAATGGGTTTAAACGCCCGCGCATAAAATTCGTTGTGATGACCATACCACACGAAGGCAGGGACAATTGCGGCGCCGCTTTTGAGTGCAAGGGCGGCTGGACCACTCGGTACGTACGTCTTGCGTCCAAAGAACGTTATTTCTGTCCCTTGATCTTCTGCCACAGGACGATCAACAACAATTGCGGCAAACTGGTTCTGTTGCAGGAGACGCAAAATGGGTCTCGCAGAACCCTCCATCGGAATGATTCCGATACCCTTATTCCTGCGTTGATTCTGTAAAAGTTGGTTGAGCTGTTCGTCACTAAATGTTTCTGCCACAGCGGAGACTGGGTGATAGTGGGCAAGAATAGCTCCTGCCATGTCCCAGTTCCCAAAGTGAGCAGTAACAAGTAAAGCTCCTCGCCCTGCCTGCAGGGCGGATTGCGTACAACCTTGCCAACCTCCTTCACTCTCACTCAAATCACGCAGATCCCTCACTACACGATCGACATCGAGGTGAGGAAAACTGATAAAGTCGGAGGCGTATCGACCATAGTTACGCCACGAAGTCAAAGCAAGGCGCTTGACATAAGGATCATGTGCTGGGCGTCCTGTGATCTGAGCCATGTTCAATTGGGTCACCAAACGTTTGGAAGGCCAACCCAGATAGCTGGCAGCTCCGATTGAGGCTCCAAGGGCGTGTCTTGCGGATTGTGGTGTCCAGCGGGCAAGAGTGTTGCCGCTGCGCGCAAGAAAATATATAGATGACACTCAATCCTCCGAATTGATTGTGTGATTACTCCGAATCTCGATCTTGCCACATCTTTCACACCTGCCCACCAATAGACCATTCTGTTCAGATACGTCTGATAGTCTACGGGCACAGCGGCAGACATACCCGTGTTGACGAGCAGGATTGCCAAGGACGAGTGCGTGTGGGGAAACATCGCGAGTTACAACAGATCCAGCGCCAACCAGGGCAAACTCTCCTATAGTAATGCCACAGACGATAATGGCACCTGCGCCGATTGATGCACCATATTTTACTAATGTTGGTGTAATCACCCAATCATCTGCAATTTTGAGTTTGCCGTCAGGGGTAATAGCTCTGGGCAATAGGTCGTTTGTGAAACAAACATGAGGACCAACGAAAACACCATCTTCGAGTGTAACACCTTCGAACAACGAAACATGATTCTGAATTTTTACGTTTGAGCCAATATGCACATACGCATCGATATAAACGCCTTTCCCGATATTGCACGTTTCGCCAATGTGTGCTTGTTCTCGTACATGTGCCTGACGCCAGATACGTGTGCCTGCACCAATGTGTGCATCCGATGATACTTCAGCGGTGGGATGAATGTAAAAAGGAACGTTTAGCATAAATTCTTGACTCCTCAACTTCAACATTGCTTGATGCATGCATCATCGTAATTATATCACTCGTCTCCTATGTTGTATGATAGGCTTTTACCCATTCGGTAGTGCAACTGACAAATCAAAGCTGTTCATTGTAGAACTTTCGTCAAGCTATTGAGTACAAGAAACAAGTGTTAACCGAGATCTCTGTTTTCTATTCTAACAGATTTTGTATCTTTTTTAATGTGCTCTTAATTAACCGATGTTATTCTTTCTGCGCAGACTTGCCCTCATTGGGTAAACACTATCATTTAGCAGGCTATCTATGGATCATGGATCCTCAAGCAGGTGACTTTTTGTCCAAAGCGTTGTACAATTTTCAGCATGGCTATCTATGGATCATGGATCCTCAAGCAGGTGAAGTACGCGACGAGCAGCCATATCGTGCTGCTCCTAGAGCATAATTTGGAGTATCTATTGTGCAAAGATCCCCTGTCTCGTATCGTCGACAGCAAGAAGAGGTGAATGCCTACTTCCGGGCCCAGTCGTCCTACTGGAAGGATATCTATACCAGCAGTGGCGTACAGGCGGAGATTTACCGGATGCGCCAGGCTGTGGTTCTTGCCTGGATCGACGACCTCGCCCTTGCGCCGGGCTCTCGCGTGCTGGAAATTGGCTGCGGTGCAGGCTTCCTCTCAGTGGCGCTTGCCCAACGTGGGCTGCGTGTGCATGCTATCGATTCTGCTGAGACGATGGTTGAATTGACACGCCGGCATGCGGCGGAGTCGGGGACCAGCGAACTGCTCTCTGTGGACATCGGCGATGCCTATACGCTGGCCTTCGAGAATGACTCCTTTGACCTTGTGGTCGCGCTTGGCGTCATTCCCTGGCTGGAGCGACCGGAGTTGGCGATACGAGAGATGGCTCGGGTGACCAGACCAGACAGTCATGTCTTTCTTACAGCTGATAACCGGGCGCAGCTGATCTATCTACTCGATCCCTGGATGAATCCGGCCCTCACACCACTCAGGAGGGCTGTGAAGGACAAACTCGAGCGGATCGGGCTACTTCATCTATCACAGAACAGAACAATGGAAACCTTACACGACCGCCGTTTTATCGACGAGGCTCTGGCAGGTACTGAAC
>JBKPBA010000521.1:0-7932 GCA_046726675.1 Chloroflexota bacterium | reverse complement strand
GATCTAACCAGTCATTAAGCTTGAAATCGCCGGTGAACAATTGTGAGGCAACCGTAGACAGGTTCACTTTATGATCGATAGCGCGTTTGAAAGCGAGCGCATCCTTGCGATTACCTAATGAAAGCATGCCAACAGGTACACCATCTTTGAGTATCACTTTGCGATAGATGCGTGGGAGAGGATCAGCTATTATCTCCTGGTAGCCCTTCGTATCTTTTGGTAGCTGTGTCAGCCCAATAGAGGCGAAATCGAGTCCATACAAAAATGTGGCATTATAAAAGGTGCTTGAGTGAAATGGGTTGCTGGTATCAAGTAGATCGAGCATACTATAGGCAGCCGCGCGAGCTTGCTGGATAGCTGGATACCATTGCCCTATAACGCGGGTACGCCTCGTCAATATATCTGTTGTTTCGAGGATGTCACCCGCGGCGTATATATCGGGCGCGCTTGTGCGCATAGCGCTATCCACCTGCACACCGCGCCCACAAGGAATACCACTGCTTTTAATGAAGTCGATCATTGGCTCGACACCAATGGCTATAATCAGCATCTCACAGGGAATACGCGCTCCGCTCGTGGTTATCACTCCAGAGACTTCTCCATTTTTACCCATTATCTCAGCGACCTCTTCCTCGAGGCGCACATCGACGCCATCGCGCCGTTCTTGTTGCAGTACGAGGTCGGATGCGGTTGTATCCAGCACTTCTGACCAGAGTGTGCGTCGTCGCAAGAGGTGGGTAACCTGGTAGCCCCTGTGACGTAGTGTTTCGATGGTTTCAAGAGCCAGTGTTCCACTGCCGCTTACTGCGATACGCCGGGCCGTACCCAGACGGCTCACGACTGCCTGGTAATCGGCAACGGTACGCAAAGTGGTAACGCCCACCAGGTCAGTACCAGGACAGGTGAGACGAATGGCACGAGCACCGTTGGTGAGCAGCAAGCGATCATAAGCAACCTCGCGACCGCTCTGCATCTGGATGGTGTGCTGTCCCACCTGTATGCCAACTACACGGTCAGACAAGAAGCGTATACGATGATCCTGGTAAAAACTGTTGGGACGTGCCCAGAGTTTATCTTCGCGCACACGTCCTGCCAGGTAATCCTTCAAGGCTGGCCGGTAGTAAACCGGAAAAGGATCATCAGCAATAACAGTGATATCTGCCGCCGAGTCTTCATTGCGCAATATTTCGGCAGCAGTAACGCCAGCAATACCATTACCAATTATCAGATAGGAGATATTTCCAGGCATACTAAAACCTCCACACACATCACCCTTGTGTGATTGTTCCATCCGCATTTACTGAAATTTTTAACGACGCAAGCGGCGTTTGTGCTGGTCCCTGCACAACAGCAGCATTTTTAGCTGGATCGAAAGTCGCGCCATGACAGGGACATTCCAGCAATTTGTCCTGTTGACTATAGTTTACAGCACATCCAGCATGTGTGCATGTAGAATCAAAGGCCACAAAGCGGCCATCCGCTAAATGGACGATGAGACCAGGATTATTGTGACCAGAAATAGGAAATGCTTCGGCGCTATTTAGTGGAATATCCGAGGTATGGGCCAGAACCTGTTCTTTCGACGATGCCCCCGTTGCATTCGCAACCGTCGTTCTGGCTGGGGAAGTATTGGCAGGAGATGTATTGCCGGCCAGGTAGTTTCTGCCAAATACTGCCACGGCGAAAACAGCCACAGCCGCACCACCGCCAACTATCATGAAGCGGCGCCGCGAAATGTAGGGGCGGGGTTTACCCCCGCCCGGTCGCCCATCTCCGCCCTGTACACGCTCACCTGAACCTGAATTTACCTCTTGTGATTGTCTGGATAGTATTGTAGCTGACGGAGCAACAAAAAACGGCGCTCGTTGCGTATCATGAGGGGCAACAATCTGGTGATACGCATTGGCAACTTCTCCAGGCTGACGGAAACGCTGTGCTGGTTCCTTTGCCATAGCCCTGGCAATGACATCATCTAATGCCTTGGGAAGGTCGCTACGCCATTCAGTGAGAGATGGAATGGGAGCATGCAAATGCAGTTGAATAACCTCTTCACGTGTTTTGCCTCGGAATACGCGATGGCCTGTCAGCAAGCGATAGAGCACAGCCCCAAGGGCATAAACGTCCGTATATGTATCAACGGGCTGACCGAGAATCTGCTCTGGTGCTGGGGCGCTGGCCTCGTTCATGCCATATACACCTTTTCTGATATCGGATGTGTCGAATCGAGCTCCTATACCAAGCATGCGTATTACTCCGAAATCCGCAACAAGCAATGTGCCGTCCTGCCTGATAAAGATGCAATCTGTCGTAAGATTGCGATGCAATACTGCCTGCTGATGGGCATATTCAAGCGCAGCAGCAATTTGATCCAGGTAACGACTGGCGAGTATGGCATCAATTGGCCCTTTTCGCGCAAGTTGAGTGCTTAGTGGTTTCATAGGGAGATAAGGTGATACCAGGGTGGGCCAGGATGTTCCTTTAGGGTCGCCCACAGCGCTATGCATCGCATAGTCAACAAGTGGAAGGATATATATATGTTGCAGTGAAGCGACTTTGTTTGCCTCTTGCTGGAAGCGTCCAAGATAAACGATGCGATCTTCTGCCTTCAAGTCGGGGGGTACAACAAGTACGCGCAGCCGAAACAATGCTCCAGCAACAGTATTACGTGCTTTAAAAACGGAACTTGCTTCGTTCTGCTCAATAAGTTCTTCCAGGTAATAGTTTCCTAATGTCGCCCCGATTATGCTATCGAAAGGAGAATGCTCTACCATTGCCAAACTCCATAAAGGTTTACAAAGTTCAGTTTACTTCTTGCCTAATGGAAGTATACGACATCGGAAATTCTACATTCCTGCGTAAGATTACCCATTTTTGGTGTATGGTAATGTTTCTCCTGTTTGATCGATAGGATCAACCTGCAATGTGTAAGTCATTACTGTACCGATTCTTATCTTGTCATGTGAATGAAGGATATGCATGCTATGCGGCTCGAGGCGATTGTCATTTAGAAAGGTACCGTTCCTGCTCCCAAGGTCGCGCAGCAGATAACATCCATTGGCATATGAAATCTCAGCATGGCGACGTGAAACAGCATGATGGTTGATGAACAATGTGGCATCAGGTTCACGACCAATAGTCAGAACCTTTGTTTGGCTGAGAGGTGTTTCCATCCATAAGGGATCGATACACTCATGCCCCTTTTCTTTGCCTGCTTGATCCTCTCCAATAAGAGTAGCAGATAATACTGGTACAAGGAAGGCCTTGGTAGGATTGGTCTCAGCAGGCCAGGGAGCTGAAACGATTGGCAGGGTATAAGGGTTCATGTTTGCTACCGTAGATGTTGTATTTCGCTCTTCCTGCTCTTTAAACTGTTTCTCATGGTATATTGCCTGGATGAATTGGCTATTTGTAATAGAAGTACGTCGGAAAGCCGGTGATTTGGTTGTGGTGGCGCCTCTCATCTTGCTTACAGCCAGGACAGGAGTGGGAACTTTCTGCTGGTCGAGCCAATCCGTGAGCTTGAAATCACCGGCAAATAAGTGTGTTGCAATAGGTATCAGGTTCACACGGTGGTCTATAGCGCGTTTAAATGCAAGCACATCCGTGTGTTCACCAAGCGAAAACATTCCTACGGGTACGCCATCTTTGAGTAAAACTTTGCGATAGGTATGCGCTTTTGGGCCTACTACAATTTCCTGATAGCCCTGCCCATCTTGTGGCATTTTAGTGGATCCTACAGCAGCAAAATCGATTTTATACAAAGACATTGCATTAACAGAATGTACATATGCTCCGCTGCCTGTAACTGGATGAGCAAAGCGGCTGGTATCGAGTATATCAAGCATACTATAGGCTGCAGCTCGCCCCTGCTGTAAGGCTGGATACCATTGCCCGATAACGTGTGTTTGACCGGTTTCCACGTTAGTTACTTCCGCAACGTCTCCCGCAGCATAAATATCGGGCACATTGGTTCTCATTGAGCCATCGACCTTCACTCCTCGCCCTAAGGCAATACCGCTCTCTTGTATATAATCGAGTTCAGGCTCGATGCCAATGGCAACTACTACCATCTCACAGGGAATAAGCGCTCCCTTTGTGGTCATGACTCCTGTCACATGCCCATTCCTGCCAACAATTTCAGCGATATCTTCCTCAATGCGCACATCCACACCATCTCGCCACTCTTGCTGAAGCACAAGGTCGGAAGCTGTCTTATCCAGGATCTGTGGCCAGAGCGTGCTACGGTGCAGGAGATGAGTGACCTGATAGCCTCTCTGATACAAAACCTCAACGCTTTCCAATGCCAGCGGACCACTGCTGATTACCACGACGCGCCGTACATAACCAAGATAATTGAGTACTTTCTGATAATCGGCAACAGTGCGCAATGTTGTTACTCCTACCAGGTTTGCGCCAGGACGGGAAAGGTGCTTGGCGCGTGCTCCCGTGGCAAGCAGCAGGCGGTGGTAACCGACGTGCTGTCCGCTCTGCAAATGGATATTATGTTGATCAACCTCGATATCCACCACGCGGCCCATAAAGAAGCGTATCTGCTGATCCCGGTAAAAGCTCTCCGGTCGCATCCAAAGTTTATCTTCAGTTACTCTCCCTGCCAGTAAATCCTTGAGCATAGGGCGATTGTATACCGGTAAAGGGTTGTCGGCGATGACTGCAATGTCCACTAAATCATCTTCAGTTCTCAGCGTTTCAACCGCAGTTATTCCTGCAATGCCATTGCCAACAACTACATATGAGAATCGTTTGACCATTATCACTCCCCACATGTTTCATAATGTATTTCCTTGCATTAGTGTAGCAGAACAGGTCATTAAAACAGTATAAAAAAGTCAAATTAAGTACTGATTACCCATTACTGAGATTATCCCTCAAAACCAAAAGTGGGTAATTTTGCTCATGTGCTTATTCCCCTTTTCCAGTAATCTACTCACATGAGTAGCACAGTAGTCAATCGCAAGCGAGTAAACTATTAACCACACTCGTCACTGGCATCAAACGCTTGCTTAGCTGCTAGCTGATATCCACAAACACTATCGGCGCAAGCTCTAGCGCCGATGCAGGTAGGCAGATTCGTAATCACAGTTTTCAGTCCAAAACATTGCAACAAATGATTCAGGCTCATCAACTGGCCTCGACAGTGCAGGTGCTCTCCTCGCAGCCGCCTAGCGTCATCATTCAGTTTCCGCTCTTCCCCAGTGGCGTGAAGAAGGCATTTCCCAAAGCTACCGGCGTGGTCACAATTGTACAAGGTAACCCGGCGGTAAGTCTCTTCGATTCGGTAACTGTCGATGTCTCCAACATGCCACCTGATACCACATTCACCATTTTCTACATAGAACTGGCGAACAAGCCATTCGGACATGTTGAGTATGTCGCTGATCTGCACACGCGCGACGACGGTTCGGGCGAAGCTTCCTTCCAGGCAATTACACTGGTAGCCTTTGCTGCCGACAATCGTACTCCGGTCACTTCACAGGATCAGAGCGGCGAGGCTTCAGGTATTCAGCTTGAGCACCTTGGCATGTGGTTCTCCTCGTTGCAAGATGCGCAAAAAGCCCTGAATGATAATACGCTCAAAGGCACCATTTTCGATGGTGGGAATCCACCCTTACATGCAGGCCCACAAGCCATGACCGATGGACAAACCGCGCCAGTTTTCTAGGAGGAATGCAATGCAACTTTTACGCAAAATTTCTCTAAGCGGCCCGCTGTTACTGGCTCTATTGCTAATCTCAACCATGAGGGTAGGTGTAGCGGCAGCATCTCCAGCAAAAGCCAACGCACTCAGGGCAGTTCACGAAGTCAGTGTAAGCCGCTCTCCAAATTCAAATAGTGAGCTTTTACATCAGTTGGTACACGCCGGTCGACTGGCACCAACTGTGCATTTGCTGGCTTCCCTGCCACCAACCACCATCGTCCAATTTCCTCTGGTGCCCAGTGGCATCAAGCAAGCCTTTCCTCAGGCGACGGGTCTGGTGACAATCGTGCGCGGTAATCGCGATAACGCTTTCTCTGATACAGTTACAGTTGATGTGCAAAATATGCCGCCGAACATCACTTTCACCATCTTCTACATCGAGTTTGCAAGCAAGCCTTTTGGCAACGTAGAATACGTCGCTGATCTGACCACTCGTGGTGATGGAAGCGGCGAGACCATCTTCCAGAATATCGCATTTGTTGCCTTCGCGATGGATGCACGCAATCCGGGCACATCTCAGGACGGTCAGGAGGGGACGACTTCGGGCACAAACCTTGAGCATCTTGGCATGTGGTTCTCCCAGTTGCAAGACGCTCAAAAGGTATTGAACGATGATACCCTCAAAGGCACCATTTTCGACGGCGGAAATCCGCCTTTACATGCAGGCCCACAGGCCATGACTGATGGCCAGACCGCCCCGGTATTCTAGAAAGGAGAATAGAAATGTATATACGCAAAACCTTTCATCCGCGTAGGGGCGGGGGTGGTGTGATCTCCCTCCTGGGTGTTATGTTACTGGCCCTCCTCCTGTCTGCCTGCACCGGCCCATTTTCGTCTGGCACGCCGACTCCAACCAGTACTACAACCCAAAGTAGTGGCGCACCCACTTTTCCAACAACACCACTAGCATTGCGCACGCCTGCGTTTGGCGCCTCTGGACAGGTTGCACCGACTGTCAAAGTGTTGGCATCGGCTGATCCTTCCTTGATTGTCCAGTTTCCGCTCGTCCCGGCCAGCATCAAAACGCTTTTCCCACATGCCACTGGCCTCGTCACAGTCGTTCAAGGCAATCCGCAAACCAACGACTTTGACACTATGATTGTTGACGTGCAAAAGATGCCGCCTAATGTAAAGTTTACAGTGTTCTTAACAGAATTGTCTGCCAAACCCTTTGGGCATGCAGAATATGTTGGAGACTTGATTACACGTGGTGATGGCAGTGGTGAATCGATCTTTCATCTGATCACATTTGTAGCGTTCGCCGCTGATGCACGTAATTCAACTGTAACCTCAGCCGACCAATCGGGCGATGCCTCAGGCATTCAGTTGGAGCACGTCGGGATGTGGTTCGACGGTGTGAAATTCGCGCGCCAGGTGTTGAATAATCCCAACATTCCTGGCACACCTTTCGATGGTGGTGGTGGAGCACTACACGCTGGTCCGCAGGCCATGACGGATGGACAAACGTTGCCGGTGATTTAAAATGAGAGAAATTGGTATATTGGCCAATTGCTCCTAGCAAAAAACAAGAGCACAGTTTGCCTCGGCACATTCATTCACAATCCAGCGTTTGCCAGCTCTTCTTTCAATGCACGCAGGTTGCGGTTCTGTTCACGCAACGCAGTAATGTAACTCCTCCATGTTTCGCCCTCACCGAGCTTCTCATACAAGGCGCGTACCTTTACAAGATATGTGCAGGCTGCCTGGTAGTTCTTACGATCTCGCATCGCAATCAATCGTTCTGCATACTGCCGGTACAGCTCGATTGCTTCGTGTGGTCGCGTCTCTTCGGCGGCCCTGGCGACTTCGAGGGCAATGTTGCTGTATCCGTAATAGCCGTAGCTCTCAATATAGGTATAGCCGTAACGATCCTTTTTAACGGTGCCTTTCAGTAGTTGTAGGGCGTGGTCTATGTCGCCTTCATCCAGGGCGATTTGGATCAAAAGTGTGGTATTCTTTGCTTCTTCAAGGAAAGCAAGCAACTCTGGACGTACATTCTCCCAGCGACCAGGCCGCCTGGCGAGATCGCGTAGCTCCTGGTAGCGTCTGAGAGAGGGCTGTGTGCGGAATAACGTTTCAACTATCTCGAATTCGGCATCGTGGTTGCCCCTGACCAGATAGTATTTTTGGAGCCATTCCAGGATGCGCCAGTCAGGTTTTTCTTCCCCCGCTATTATCGACTGGCTTTGCAGCAAGAGACCCGCCGTGATGTAAGC